>CALLKH010000656.1 GCA_938008425.1 uncultured Planctomycetaceae bacterium
AGCGGCGCGCTCGTCAAGGCGACGTTGCTGAACTCCGCGGTCGATATGACGGGGCCGGCGGGCTATCCGAGCAACCAGGAGGGCTGGGGGCGTGTGCTGGCTGATAACGCGGTCTATTTTTCGGGTGATACTCGCCGGCTCGTCGTTCTTGATGACATTCGAAACGCGGCGGGCCTGACGACCGGGCAGACGGTGGATTATCCCATTGAAGTGACGTCGAACGCACAGCAACTTCGCGTCACGCTCGTCTGGACCGACGCGCCGGCGTCGGCGTCGACGGGAACGGCCGCGTCCGCGGTGAATAATCTGAATCTGGTCGTCATCTCTCCGACCGAGCAGACCTATCTTGGAAATGTGTTCAGCGGCGGGGCATCGACGACCGGCGGGTCGGCCGACAGCTCAAACAACGTCGAACAGGTGCACGTCAACTCCCCGGGAACCGGAACGTGGACGGTTCGCGTTTCGGCGGCCGCGGTGAACTCAGGGGCGCAGGGTTACGCCCTGATCGCGACCGGCGCGGTGCTCGAGCAGCTTCCCGCGATCAGCATCACGTTGCCTGGCGGCGCGCCGACGGCGGTTGATCCCGGTGTTGCCACGCCAATCAGTGTCAACATTGTGGCAGGAACCGAGAACGTGGTCCTGGGAACCGAAACGCTGCACTATCGATTTGACGGCGGGGCGTTCCAGACCGCGGCGCTGGCCAACCTGGGCGGCGGAAGCTACCAGGCGACCCTCCCGGCCGCGACTTGTTCGCAGTCGCCGCAGTTCTACATCAGCGCCATGGGCAGCGGCGGATCGACCGCCGTGTCGCCCCCGGGCGCGCCGGCAAACTTCTATTCCACATCGGTCGGCCAGTTTGAGACCCGGTTCTCCGACAATTTCCAGACGAACATGGGCTGGTCGGTTGCCAACGCGCCCAACGGCGGAGGAACGTTCCGCGGCCAGTGGGAGCGCGGCGTGCCGGCCGGTGGCGGTCTTCGCGCCGATCCTCCGACGGACGCCGACGGTTCCGGACAGTGTTACCTCACCGAAAACCTCTCAGGCGACTCAGACGTGGACAACGGCAGCACCACGTTGACATCGCCCACGATTGACATTTCCGGGTTGTCAGACGTGACCGTTTCGTACTACAGGTGGTTCAACAACAACACCGGCGGCGGTCCGCAGCAGGACTCCTTCCGCGTGCAGGTGTCACCCAATAACGGCCTCTCATGGTTGACGCTGGAAACGGTCGGCCCGACGACATCGTCACCCAATCCGGAAGTGACCGGCGGTTGGATTTCGAAGACGTACCCCCTGGCGGGCATCGTGACGTTCACCAATCAGTTCCGAATTCGATTCATCGCCGAGGACGCGGGCACGGGTTCCATTGTCGAAGCCGCCGTTGACGGCGTTGTCGTTCGCGGGCGGTCCTGCCAGGATGTCATTACGGCGCCCGCGGCGCCGACCGGCGTCTCGGCAACAGACGGTGACTTCTGCTCAGGCATTTCGGTGTCGTGGAATGCGTCGGCCACGGCGGACACCTACGAGGTCTGGCGAAATACGACGAATGACTCCGGCACGGCATCGTCGATTGCAACGGGTCTTGTCTCAACAACGTTTGATGATGCAACGGCCGCTTACGGCACGACCTACTTCTACTGGGTGAAGGCGTGCAATGTCGGAGGCTGCAGCGCGCTGAGCGTCGGGGATCCGGGGACGGTCGGCCTCGTGGGTGATTTCAACCTGGACGGCCTGATCGACGGGGCGGATGTCCAGGGTTTTGTCGAGGCAAACGTATTGAGCCCGTTCTACGACGATTGCGCGGATCTCGCGGTCCCTGCCGGGGTTCTGGACGCGGCGGACATCGATGCGTTCGTGCAGTTGCTCATCGGGGCGTAAGTCGGTCGGCGAATTCATTGGCGAACCCGCGCCTCGTGCCGTTAGAATACGCGAAATTCCCGGGTCATCTCCTTCCGGGGGTTTCCGCGTCATTCCGGCGCGAGTGAGGAGTGGGCGTCGATGTTGAAATTACCTGAGCCGATCCGGCGTGCCGGTTCGCCGTTGTCACTCCCTTCGGATACGCGCTTTACGGAGCGCCGGGATTCGAAATGTGGGAACGCGACTGTCGTCGAAGCGTTCACGCTGATTGAGTTGCTTGTCGTCATCGGCATCATTGCGATTCTGATTTCCATTCTGCTTCCCGCACTCTCCGCGGCGCGTAATGAAGGCGTCAAAACGCGTTGCCTCGGAAACCTCAGGGCGCTCACGCAGTGCATGGATGCCTACAGCGTGGATGACGAAAAGGGTTTCACTTCGCCGATTCATCCCAAGGCGGAGACCGACTGGCTATATGACGGCGAGTATGAGTACGGCGGTAAGACCGGCGTCGGCGTGTTCGCCGATCCGGATTTCCGGCAGGAAAACCGGATTCTCAATAAGTACGTCTACGGCAGCGCGGCGAGCGCCACGTTGGATCTTTACTCCTGTCCCGGAGATTCCGGCGTTCCGGATGCACCGGTTGATTTCGAGCCGTTCTTTCTTCAAGGAAACAACGCCAAGAAACGCGTATTCGATCTGGCCGGCACGAGTTACCGCCTGAACAATCACATCGATTTTCTCGGCCAGACGCCGTACACCCAGTTCTTCTACGGTCCGTACTTCCGTCCGAAGTCCCGCGTCCCCAGCACGGCGGAAACGGTGCTCCTGGAGGAGACCGTGGCCGAGGTCGCCAAGTGGAATGCGGCCGACTATGTCACACCGGGGTGGCACGCCAAGCGCAACCAGTTCAACGTGGCTTTCGTGGACGGGCATGCGGCGAACATCTATCTGACCCGGCAGAACGACATCTCGTCCGGATTCGACAACTATTGGGTGTTGCGCGGAAACTCCTGGCGGATGGATTGCTACCCCGATCGGCCGGTTGAAGACCGCCCGTGACTCTTCGCCAACGAATACATCCTGGCAGAGCGGGCGTGACGATCGGCCGGTGAAATTCCGGAGGCTTCTGGCTCGTAATTCGTTGTCAGGTCGATGATTGGGGCGATGACTGGGTTGAAAGCGGGCCGAAACGTCCCAAGGGCTTGCAAACCCCTCATTTATGGACTACAAATCGCGGTTTGTTTCGGCGGCAGTGTGTCTGACCGCGTCTGAGACGGGTTCGGCCTGCCCAGTCGGGGCGGGCGAGTCGCTGTCTATTGGAAGAGTATCGGCTGAATGAAGTTTATTCTTCTGGATCGAATCGAGACGTTGGAGCCGCCGTCGCGCATTGTCGCGCGAAAATCTCTGACGCTCGCGGAAGAATATTTGGCGGATCACTTCCCAACATTCCCGGTGATGCCCGGCGTGCTCATGCTGGAGGCGATGGTACAGGCCTCGGCCTGGCTGGTTCGTGCAACGCAGGAGTTCGCCCACAGCATGGTCGTGCTCGAAGAGGCGAAGAATGTGAGTTACAAGAGTTTCGTGTCGCCGGGGCGGTCGCTGGTGGTGACCTGCGAGGCGGTTCGAATCGATGCGGAAGCGAGCGAGTTCAAGACGGCCGGAACTTCTCCGGACGGCGATGAGATCGTGAAGGCTCGCCTGAAGCTTCGGCATTACAACCTGGCGGATCGAAACCCGCTGCTGGCCGAGACGGACGAGCGGCTTGTGGCGGACTTGCGTCGGAAATATGAATTGCTCGGCGGGCCGTCCGCATTGAAGATGGCTGCAGCATTGACGAACAACAGATGAATTGTCCGCAGGGAGGACTCGAAAAGATGGCGATGAGCCGCGATGAAGTGTACGCGAAGGTTAAGGATGTCCTGGTGGATGCGCTTGGCGTCGATGACGACGAGGTGTCCGAGGACGCCACGTTGCAGGGCGACCTGGGCGCGGAGTCGATCGATTTTCTCGACATCGTCTTCCGACTGGAGAAGACCTTCTCGATCAAGATCTCCAAGGGCGAAATGTTCCCGGCCGAGTCGCTCGTCAGCAACCCGGAATACGTCGAAGGCGGCAAGCTGACGGCGAAGGGACTGGCGACGCTCAAGAGCGCGATGCCGCACGCGGACTTCACCAAGTTTGAAGCCGATCCGGACATCAACCAGATGTCCAACCTCTTCACCGTGAAGACGATCGTCAACTTCCTCACCACGAAGATGGCGGCCTGACGTCGTGCGATGGATCTGGATCGATAAGTTCACGGACTTCGAGTCCGGCGTTCGCGCCAAGGCCATCAAGAACGTCTCGATGGCCGAAGAGCACCTGCACGACCACTTCCCCGGCTATCCCGTCATGCCTGCGAGCCTGATCGTCGAGGGCATGGCCCAGCGCATCATCAGCGGCGATGTCCCCGACATCCTCCACGACCGTCGC
>CALLKH010000657.1 GCA_938008425.1 uncultured Planctomycetaceae bacterium
AATCACGCTCCGCGGACGGAGTGCCTTGACTTCTCACTTCATATAGGTGGCACCCAAAGTGTGGCCGTCGGCATGGCACCAATCCAATTCTCTGCTTATTCGGAATGGTGATTCGGCGTCCCGAAGCTACTCATCGCCTCGAACGGATCCAGCCGGCCCGTGAGGCTACTCGTACCTCAGCGCCTCAATCGGATCCAGTCGGCTCGCGCGCCAGGCGGGGTAGAATCCGGAGACGATTCCCGTCGCGAACGCGCAGAGCAGTGCCGCCGCGGCGACGTAGGTGGAAATTTCCGTCTCGTAGCCGTAGCGCGTCATGACCACCGCGAATATCCATCCGCCGGCCATGCCGATCAGGCCACCGATGGCGCAGAGCATGATCGCCTCGATCAGGAATTGCAGCAGCACGTCGAAGCCGCTCGCGCCGATCGCCATGCGCAGGCCGATCTCGCGCGTTCGCTCCGTCACGCTCACCAGCATGATGTTCATGATGACGATGCCGCCGACCACCAGCGAGACGCTTGCGATCATCCGCAGCAGAAACTGAAACTCCTCGCCCGCGGCCGCCTTCGTCTCGGCGTTTTCACTCTGGGCGAAGATTCGAAAATCGTCCGGCTCGTCTTCGCGAAGGCCGTGAAGCTGGCGAAGCAGCCGTCGAATCTGGTTCTCGGCGATCTGCGGGTCCACGCCGTGCTGGGCGGCCGCCAGAATCGTTCCCGACCGTTCGTTGCCCGCGACCTTTCGCTGAACCACCATGAACGGCATCAGGATGATGTCGTCCAGATCGCGGCCGTCCTGCTGGCCCTTTGAATCCAGCACGCCGACCACCTGGAATCGCGACGTCTTCACCGTGATGAATTCGCCCACCGGGTTCACCGTGCCGAACAGCTCCCGCGCGGCGGTCTGTCCCAGGCAGCAGACGGGGTTCATGCTCTCTTCGTCGGTTCGATCCAGCTTTCGGCCGGCCGCGACCTCCCATCGCCGGATGTCATGAAAATTCGGATAGGCGCCGTAGATCGAGGCGAGATAGTTGTTGTAGCTCGACTTGACTTGAAGCGTCATGCGGTTGCTCGGCGTGGCCGCCCGGACGGCCGAGCACTGCTTCATGATTTCGTCGGCCTCCATGCGCGTCTGGAAGGGCTTTCGCTCCTGATCGCCCTTGCGAACGCCGCCGACGGGCATGCCCCAGTAGCCGATGAACATCCAGTCGTCGCCAAGGCGGGCGATTTCGCTTTCGATGCGGGTCTTGGTGGCGGTGGCCATCGCGACAAGCACGATGACGGCGCCGACGCCGATGACGATACCGAGCATGCTGAGCCCGGTTCGAACCTTGTTCTTGCCGAGGCTGATGAGCGATTCGGCGATGAGGGAGAAGATGTTCATGTCAGCAATACCGTGTCGGAGATTTAATCGTTACCGCGTCGCGTCTCAGTACGACAATCCATTCTTTCGAAGATGCACATACGGCGGCAGAATTTCGCCCGCCTGCGCGTTGGTCACCTCGCCGAAATACACCCAGTGGTCGCCCGCGGCATGCTTGGCCGTCACGCGAACCGACATCCACGCGATCTGGTCGGGAATGACGATGCCGCTGTCCATCTCGCGAATGTCCAGCCCGGCAAAGGCGTCCTCTTCGGGTGCAAACCCCTTGCCGAAATGCTTGAACATGGCGCCGGGGTTCTCGCCGAGAAGATTGAGAACGAACCCCCGAGCCTCGTCGATGAGCGGCTCGATCGGCCGGTCGCGCTTCACCGCGGCGGCGATCATCGGCGGTTCGAACGCCACCTGCTGAATCCACGAGGCCAGCATGCCGGTCTTCACCGACTCGGTGCGCACCGTCAGGATCGCGCAGCCGCTCGGGACGCGTCCCAGCGCCTTGGCAATGTTGTCGTTCACGCGATCGCTCATATGGCCTCGTTGCGTCTATCGCCCGCTCTCAAACTCGGGCGGGTTTACTTGTTCACCGGCCGGCCGAGGATCGCCTCGACCTTGTCCACCTTGGCGGCAAGTCGACCATCGTGGCCTCGCCGCGAGTCGATCTTGATCGAACAGGTGATCCGGGCGCAGTCCTGCGACATGCGCTCGTGACACTTCCGGATGACCGCCATCACCTCGTCCCATTCGCCCTCGACGCAGGTGCCCATCGGTCCGAGGCGGTAGGGCAGGCCGCTGGCCGCCACGATCTCGATGCTTCGGGCGACATACGTCGAGACCGATTCACCCTTGTCCAGCGGCGACATCGAGAATTCAGCAAGTACTGACATGGGAACCCCTGCGCGTCGTCGTGCCTGAAACGGCCATGCATTCATTATAGGGGCGACCGATGCCGGGTGCGACGCGCCGCCGGGCTGCACGGTCGGTCGCTTCGCGGCATAATGCCCGCATGAGTTCCGACGCACGGCCATTTCCCTGGCGATCCATGATGGGCGTTCTGCTATTGGCCGGCGTCATCCGGGGCGGCCTTATCGCGCGGGAGGACTGCATCAGCCGCGACGGCGTTCACTTCGTCACCTTTTCGAAGCAGTTGCAGGAGGACCCGGTTCGGTGGATGAAGATCACCACCAAGCAGCCGGGTTATTCGCTGATGCTTGAGTGGACGCACCGGATGATCGGCCCGGCATTGGGCGGCGATACGCCCGTCGGCTGGCAGCGGTGCGGGCAGGTGATTGCGCTGCTCGGCGGCGTCGCGGTCTGCGGATGCGTGTTCGTATTGACGCGCCGGCTGTTCGACGAGCGCTTCGCGGCGCTCGCGGGTGTGCTCTGCGCGTTCTGGCCGCAGGGGGCGGTGCTGTCGGCTGATGTGCTTTCGGACATGCCGCATCTCGGGATGTATCTGCTGGCGGTTCTCTTCGCAGATCGGATGCTCGGTGGCGGGCGATTGGGCGGCGCGATCGGCGCGGGGTTGCTGGCTGCGGGGGCATACTGGCTTCGGCAGGAGGCGATCGGCCTGGTCGCGGCGATCGGACTTTGCCTATTTCTGGAGAGATCGATTCAGCCGAAGCGTCGGGTGCTTCTTGCGACGGCTTTCGCCGCGTGTTTTATCGCCGGCGTCGCGCCGTACTCGATGATGGTCGGCCGCGTCATGCCGAACAAGAATCCCGGCGACATGCTGGAGCAACTGACTCACACCATTCCCTCGACCGAGTCAGCCACGGAAGCCGGCAGAGTGCATGGGTCAATAGTTAACGAGACCGGGCGCCGGCCGGGTCACTCCGTGAGTGCCGATTTATTGGCACACGTATCTCGCATGGATGAGGGCGCTCCGGCGTTTGCCGCCGCGGTTCCCATCTGGAAGCTGCCCGGACGAATGGCGGAGGAGTGGGCGAGGAGCGGGCGGTACGTGCTGGCGGTGCTGGTGCTGGCGGCGCTCTTCGTGAATACAGTTCCGAGGGCCGAGCGGCGCGGCGCCCGGCTCATCGCGGCGGCCATCGGCGCGCATCTGCTGCTCGTCGTCGCGCGAACCGGCGTTTACGGCGAGATCAGCTCGCGCTACATGATCATCCCCGCCGCGCTGACGATCCCCTGGGCCGCCGCGGCGATGTGGACGCTGACGACTGGCGTCGCGTCGCGCATTTACAACCCGACAGGCCCGCGGAAAGCAGCTGTTTGGTTCTCTGCGTTGATGATCGCGCTCGTACCGATGCTCTACTACATCGTCCGCCCGGAGCCGCGAAACAAGAACGCCCTTCGAACGGCCGGCGACTGGCTCCGTGAGCGGCGTGCGCCCGGCGACATCGTCCTCGGCCACGCCCGAATGGAGCAGTTGCTTTACTACGCGGATTTGTGCTGGCCGGACGACGGTCGATGGCGACGGACGAAGGAGACAGCGACGGCCGCGAACATCGAGAGCATTTCCCGGCGAACCGGGGCCCGCTGGTACGTGGATGCGATCGACGTGCGCGACGAGGAGATTGACGTCTCCGCGTTGATGGACGGCCTCGCGCTTTCGAAGTCGCGAGACTTCACCGCAAAACGATTTGACGAGTCGGAGTCGCTTGGCGCGTTCGTGGTCGAAATCGGGCCGATCGAGAGTCCTTCGAAGGCGACGGGCACGAAGGAATAAGACATCAGCGGGATTCGCCGGGTGGCACGAACGGCGTTGTGCGGGATAGAATAGGGCGGTTCGACGCCGCGACGTCGATTGAAGCCGCCGACGCATCGCCCAAGGAGCCGGAGAGTTCGATGTCCTCGCCTCATCCCGCAGATTCCGAACGAGCCGAGCCGATCCTCAATCCGATCGCGTGGGTGCAGTTTCAACTCGGCGGGGGGATCAAGCGGTTCTGGGGCGTCTGCGGGCTCTATGCCGGCGCGCTGGTCTTCTTCAACATCTTCATT
>CALLKH010000658.1 GCA_938008425.1 uncultured Planctomycetaceae bacterium
CGCAAGGTGTGTGGGTTCGATTCCCACCTCGCGCAGTGCAATTTGAGTGAGTTGCCGCCGCCCGATCATTCGACGGGCCACCGGTTGAATTCGAATCCCGATATCCGAGGAGTTTGACATGCCACGCATCATTCGAGGCGGCCTCATCCAGGCGACGCTGTCCGAGCCGGGAACGTCGCCGATCGACAAGATCAAGAAGTCGATGATTGACAAGCATGTCGCATTGATCGAGCAGGCCGCCGAGAAGGGGGCCCAGGTCGTCTGCCTCCAGGAGCTCTTTTACGGGCCGTACTTCTGCTGCGATCAGGACACCAAGTGGTACAGCCTCGTCGAGAAGATTCCCGACGGCCCGACGGTAAAGCTGATGTGCGAGCTGGCGAAGAAGCTCAAGCTGGTGCTGGTCGTGCCCATGTACGAGGAGGATCTGCCGGGGGTGTATTACAACTCGGCGGCGGTCATCAATGCCGACGGCACCTATCTTGGCAAGTATCGCAAGATGCATATACCGCATGTTGCGCCGGGTTTCTGGGAGAAATTCTTTTTCCGTCCGGGCAACCTGGGGTATCCTGTGTTTGACACGGCTGTCGGGAAGGTGGGCGTGTACATCTGTTATGACCGGCACTTCCCGGATGGGGCGCGGTGCCTCGGTCTCAACGGGGCGGAGATCGTGTTCAATCCGTCCGCGACGGTGGCCGGGCTCAGCGAGTATCTGTGGAAGCTGGAGCAGCCGGCGCATGCGGTGGCCAACCAGTATTTCGTCGGCGCGATCAACCGGCCGGGTTACGAGGAGCCCTGGCGGATCGGCGAGTTCTACGGGCAGAGCTACTTCTGCGATCCGCGCGGACAGTTCGTCGCCCAGGGCAAGCGCGATGCGGATGACGTGGTGATCGCGGATCTGAATCTCGACATGATCCGCGAAGTTCGAAACACGTGGCAGTTCTTCCGCGATCGACGGCCCGAGAGCTACGGCGAGATCGTTCGACTCTAGTCGACGATTCCCAAGAGGGCTTGGCCGCCGCGCCGCGGGCGGTCGAATTCAAATCAATGTTCGATACTCCGTCACGCCGGAGTGGATGAACTCCGGTTGAGGTGGTCTGTTCAACAGGAGTCTTTCGTCATGAACTCGGACAGCGCCGTCAAGCGGGCCGCGATTCTGATTTACGGTGTCGCGGCGTATCTGGTTTTCTTCTGCACATTCTGTTATCTCGCGTTGTTCGTCGCAAACCTGTGGGCTCCCAAGACGATGGATCGCGGCGGCGTGCCGGGCGGAAACTCGGCACTCTTTCTGAATGCGCTTTGGATTCTGCTTTTCGGCGCGCAGCATGCGGTCATGGCGCGCCCCGCCTTCAAGCGGTGGTGGACGACGATCATTCATCCGGCGATTGAGCGAAGCACCTATGTGCTGATCGCTTCGGCGCTGCTCATACTCATGATGTGGCAGTGGCGGCCTGCGCCGGCGGTCATCTGGAGCGCCGAGGCATACTGGCTTCGAAGTCTGCTGCTGGGGATTTCATTTGCCGGTTGGGGCCTGGTCCTCTATTCATCGTTCCTGATCGATCACTTCGACCTTTTCGGACTACGCCAGGTGGTGCTCGCCTTTCGAGGAGTCCCCTATACGCAGTTGCACTTCAAGGAGCGATCGCTCTACCGGATGGTTCGACATCCACTCATGCTCGGGTTCATGATCGCGTTCTGGTTCACGCCGACGATGACTGTCGGCCACCTTCTCTTCGCGGGCGTCTTTACGTTCTATGTGCTGGTGGGCATTCAGATTGAGGAGCGCGACCTCGTCTCGCTGCACGGCGATGCGTATCGGTCCTACCGAGCCCGGACGTCGATGCTGGTTCCGTGGCCGAAGCCTGTGGAGCGTCCACCTGATTCGGCCGGCACAGCGCCGGGCGCATAGGCCGGTGCAGGTTTCGATAACCCGGAGGACGCCGGAGGCGCCGGGTACACAGCTTGAAAAGGGATTTCGTATCGGTCGGCCAACCGGTCGGATAATGCCGTGGTTAGGGCGACGTAGCGAGGATGCTTCTTCGATTGGGTCGCGCTTCGCGTCACACGCAGAGAATGTCCCGCGCGGCGAGGAGTTGCTCGCCCGATCCGGGTTGGGGAATTCCTGATTCCGTTTCGCGCCAAGGTTATTTCGGCAGATTGATTTTTCGCGGCCATCGAACCGATGTCGTTACCAGCCGGGCGACGTGCAACTTCGTCAAAGCGGGAAGATGCACAATGTCGCCGGGCTCGGGCTTTCCGAAGGGGAAAATTGACGGGCTCGGCGTTTGACGCCGAGAGGCAGGGTGATGGAGCGAGCTCCCGCCAGACTCGCTCCATCACCGGCCAACCCCGTTCGGCCGGATCAGATTCCGACGCATCAATCCTTCAACTCTTCATTCTCGACAGAAATTCTGCAAGCCGCGTGCCAAGGCCGAGAATGGCCGACTGCGTGTCGGCGTTCTTTAGCGATCCATCTTCGTTAAACGCCTCGTGCGCGGCACTTACCGCTCGCTGTTCGGGCAGGACGATCACGTTAATGTTTCCGAGTATCGCACGGAGATGAACGAGGCCGCGGAGTCCGCCGAGGGCGCCGGGCGAGGCCGCCATGATGACGGCGCTTTTGCCCGCGAAGGCGGCGAGCGGCTTTTCGCCGGCGGCCGGTCGCGAGGCCCAGTCGATGGCATTCTTCAGCGCGGCGGTGACGGAGCTGTTGTACTCGGGCGAGGCGATGAGGAAGCCGTCGGACGCCATCATCAACTGCTTGAGCTTCGTCGCTCCCGGCGGCGGGCCGTTCTTCTTCTCAAGGTCCTCGTCAAACACCGGAAGGTCGAGATCTCGCAAATCGAGAAATGTCGTGTCGGCGCCGGCCGAAGCCGCGCCGCTCATCGCGATCTTCACGAGTCGCTTGTTGTAGGAGTCCGTTCGGAGGCTTCCCGCAAAGGCGAGAATCCTGGGCTTGCTCGGCATTTGTTATGCTCCTTGCAGCGGATCAACGGAGACGCAGCGTCTCTCGCATCACACTCGTTCTATCGTTGCCAGCCACGCCTGCGCGCCGCCCGGATAGGTCGTGGCTTCAAATCGGACCGGGCGGATTTCGATCACCTTCCAGCCGTCGGCGAAGGCCGATGCGATCTCCTCTCGCCTGACGCGGCGGGGGCCGCCTTCGCGCGCTTCGGATTCGGAAAAACAGATCATGTGCAGCCGCGCGCCGTTCCGCATGGATTCCGACAGACTTCGAATGTACTTCGCGCGATCCGCGTCGGAAAACACGTGAAACATACCGCAGTCCAGCACGGTGTCGAACTGTCGGCCCAACTCGTTGATTCTCAATGCGTCATGGGCGAGAAACTCCACCGCCAGGTTGCGCTGCGCCGCCTTCTGGCGCGCTGCTTCCACCGGGCCCGGCAGAAAGTCGATGCCGAAAACGGAGTGGCCGAGCGAGGCGAGAAAAATCGCGTTCTCTCCCGTGCCGCAGCCCGCGTCCAGCACCTCACCGCGAAAGCCGCCGGCCATGGCGAGTTCGACGACCACCTGCTGCGGCCGGCCGATCTCCCATGCCGGCGCCTCGCTGTACAGCGCGCGAAAGGCCTCGGCGTTGATGCTGTCCTTGCGAAGTGCGTCGTCGCCGTGCGCCGGCGCCGGGTTGTCAGAAGAGTTGGATGCCATCTATTGCCCTCAGGTATCAGATTGTCGCGCCTGTCTACTCTCGCTGCCCGGGTCAGGCCCGGAATGCGTCAGGCGGGGGGAAGTCGCTCAAATGTTCCGGACGCCGTGGTGACGCACTGGCCGCCGATGCGAACGTGCGGATGATCCGTGTCCGCCGCCACAACGACGACGCGAACCACACCCGCCCGCGCGCCGGCCTTGGCTTGTGCGCAGAGAAAGTCCGATCGGCCGCCCGCGACGGGTACGAGCCCCGAGCGGACGAGGTGCAGACCCAGCGGGCCGTGCGCGCTGCCGGTCACGGGGTCCTCATCGACGCCCGCGGCCGGCGCGAAGAACCGGGACTGGCATGCGTTGGCGGGCGTCAGCGTCTGTAGCGTCGTTACGAAGATGCCGCGAAGGCCTCCGGCGCGCTCGGAGTAATCGACGATCCCGCTCATCGAAGGGCGAAGTTCCAGCAGTGTCTGCAATGAATTCACGGCGAGCAGAATGTCGTCGTCGTTCGATCGAATCGGCTTGAAGCGCGGATCGAGGTCGGATTCGCGGAGGCCAAGATGCGGCAGCAGCGGCGGAAGATTGACGGGCGTCTTCTTTGGTTCGCTGTGCGGCATGTCGAGCCAGAAGGTGGAGGGGCGATTCGGGTCCTCGTTCTGCTGAATGCGGATGGACAGAATGCCGCTGCGCGTTTCGATCGGGAGGATTGTTCCGGGCTCAGCGAACGCCGTGGCGAACTGCCCGTCTTCGAGAAGGGCGTGAACGGCGCCGAGCGTCGCGTGGCCGCAGAAGTTCACTTCGCAGCCGGGCGTGAACCATCGAAAGCGAACGGCCGCGTCGCGCGTGGTCGGCTTGAGGATGAAAGTGGTTTCGGCGGCGTTGAATTCCATGGCGATCGCCTGCATCTGGCGGTCGGTCAGGGCGTCGGCCTCGAAAACGACGCCGGCGACGTTGCCGGCGTAGGGTGTCATCGTAAAGGCATCGACGAGTTTGAATCGAATCGGGTCGGGCATCTAAGGTATTCCCCAAAAAGACGGTCTTGAGGGGGAATGATAGCCGGTATTGGCGCCCGCAGACAAAAGTGCCGCGCCGCGGGGGCTCCGAGGGTGGAAAATGACGTGGAACCGCTTTGAGCAATGTGTGGTCGCTCTCGAGATCAGCGATACATCGTCTGATGGGCTAGCTGGCGGCGTGTCGCGCGACGGCGACCAGGTTATCGCCGGACGGATGGAATCGCGGGGGGCGACCGGCGCGTGAGAAGCTGTCGATCAGGCCGACCGCCTGTTCAATGTCCTGCGGCGGCTTTCGGCGGAGCGAAGTCCACTCGCCGATTCGGCTCAGTGAGGCCAGTGCCGCGTTGAGCCGCCAGGCGAGCGCGTCAGGGAGATGCCTGAGAAATCGCTGAACCTCGGGCCGGACGTTCCAGGATGAGTATCGATAGTGCGTGTAGGCGGTGGTTCGAACGTCCTTGAACCCGGCAACGGCCAGGAGGCGCGAGATCGACGCGGTGTCAAAAAGGTTGATATGAAATCGATTGAGGCCGAGCCAGTGCGATCGGCCGAGTCGTCGCCAGCGGCCGCCCCAGTTCGGTGTATCGATGCAGACCAGTCCGCCGGGGGCGAGGACATCGCGCACGTCGTCGAGAAACGAGACGGGATTCTCGACGTGTTCGATCACGTCACCAAGGAACACCACATCGAATCGGGGAAGTGAATCGAGGTATTGGCAGAGCGTGCCGGCGCGGACGTCGAGTCCGAAGTTGACCGCGGCATGGCTGACGGCGTCGGCGGAGATGTCGAGTCCATGGACCCGCCAGCCGCGCGAGCGGGCCAGCGCGCACAGGTGGCCATGGGCGCAGCCGATGTCGAGGATTCGCTTCGGCATCCGGGATTCGAGCGGCAGCAGGTGCACGAGGTACTGCTGAACGGCCCTGGCCCAGCGGTGGCAGTCGGCCTCCTTGAAGACGTAGTAGCCGGCGTCGTAGAGCTTGGCGAGCCGGGCGGGAGAGTAGCGGGGGTGTTGCTGAACGAGGCCGCAGTCGCCGCAGCGATGAAGGTCGAACGGCAGATTCGCGCCATTGGAGCGAAGGATCGGCCGGCGCGGGGCCTCATCGTTTCCGCAGGCAGCGCAGCGAAAGCCGGGCGGGGCGGAGATCGAGACGACGGAGCCAGCATCCACAACCAGTGTCATCAGGGCAGATATCGACGAATGAAGGGCCGCGGCCACCGCGAAAATTGCGGGGTGGCCTGCGAATTCGGCGGGCCGAAGGATGGGGGCAAAGCGAGAGCTATGCTAATATTCGCATTCATAATGAGTTATATCTGACATTGCTCGCGGTTTCAGTGAACTCGGGAGGGCTGTGGTCCGATCCGGGGTGGAAATCAGGGGCCGCCTCATTTATCCTGCTCGCATCCGCCTACGGGCGACCCATCGTATGTGCCGAATTCGAAACCCAATCAATTTCACAAAGGAGAGACCAATGCCGCGCAAAGCATGGTGTGTGTTGTTGCTTCCCATTTTCGCCATCGGCTGTGAGCAGCCCGAGATGGAGTGGCCGCCAAAGAAGCCGGAGGTGGCGTCCGAGATGAAGATGCTGGAGCCGATGATCGGTCGCTGGGTCGGTACGGCCTAAATGGTCAGCCCGACGGCGGAAGAGATGCGGAAGATGATGGGCGAGAAGGGCAAGGACATTCCTGATTCGTTCAAGGGCGAGATGGCCAGCACCTGGGCGATGGATGGCCGCTACATCAAGTCCGAAGGCTGGCATGAATTCGGCGGCGGCGCGAAGTCGAGTATGATTGAGTACATCACCTATGACTCGAAGGCGAAGAAGTTCCGCACCTGGTATTTCAGTGACTACGGCGAGCGCGGCGAGAGCACGATGACGCCGAGCGACGACGGCAAGTCCTTCAAGTTCAAGGGAACCGGCGTCGACATGATGGGCAACAGCGTTTCCATGACCGGCTCAATGCGATTCGTAGACAATGACACCATTGAGTGGGATTGGGCCGAGTATCAGGGCCTGATGCAGACCATGAAGATCAAGGGCACCAGCAAGCGACAGGGCTGAAAAGACCTTGAATAAGTCAATCGCGCCCGGGCCTCGGTCAACGGCCGACGCCCGGGCGCTTTCCTTTTTACCGTGTTCGGCCTAGTTTGGGCCTATATTCTCACGGTCGTTGTTGATCGAACGGCGGGGGCGATGGTCGCCCGGTACGCCCCGTTTCGGCGACGATCCACCTGACGGGGGGAGGCATCCGAGACACCATGAGCACCAACATTGAACACATCCGCGACGCGCTTCGTCGCGTGAACGATCCCGAACTGCACAAGGACCTCGTCACGCTCGGGATGATCAAGGACATCACCCTCGACGGCGGCACGGCGCGCATCGGCATCGAGTTGACCACGCCCGGCTGCCCGCTCAAGGACAAGATCAAGGGCGACGTCGAGCGCGAGGTGACGAAACTCGACGGCGTGAAGGCGGTTGAGATCGACTGGTCCGCGCAGGTCCGGGCGACGCCAAAGCTGCTCAATGCCATGCCGGGGGTGAAGAATGCGATCGCCGTCGGGGCTGGCAAGGGCGGCGTCGGAAAGTCGACGATCTCAGTGCTGACGGCCATCGGGCTCGCCCGCGAGGGGGCGAAGGTGGGGCTGATGGACGCGGACGTCTACGGCCCGTCGATTCCGAAGATGATGGGCGTCGAGTTTGAAAAGCCGACCGCCCGGGGCGAGATGATCGCGCCGCTGGAGTCGCACGGGATCAAGATGATCTCGATGGGCTTCTTCGTCGAGCCTGAGAAGGCGGTGGTCTGGCGCGGGCCGATGGCGAGCGGGGCGGTGCAGCAGTTCATCCGCCAGGTGGACTGGGGCGATCTGGACTATCTCATCATCGATCTTCCGCCGGGCACGGGTGACATTCCATTGACGCTGGCCCAGGCGATTCCGCTGACCGGCGCCGTGATCGTCTGCACGCCGCAGGAGGTGGCGCTGATCGACGCAGTAAAGGCGCTGCGCATGTACCAGCAGCTCAACATTGAGATTCTCGGCATCGTCGAGAACATGAGCTACTTCCGGGCGCCCGACACCGGCAAGGAGTACGATCTCTTCGGCCGCGGCGGGGCGAAGAAGGCTGCGGAGCGGATGAACGTGCCGTTCCTCGGCGAAGTGCCGATCAACATGATGATCCGCCAGTCGGGCGACGAAGGCACGCCGATCAAGAACTTCGAGCAGGCCGAGCCGGTGACGCGCGAGGCGATCATGGCGTTCGTGCGAAACATCGCGGGGCGGGTGAGCGTCAAGAATGCCACGAGCGCGCCGATGGTGGAGTTGAAGATTACCTAGGCGGCTGGAGTCCGACGGCGGCCTGGCCGCGGCGCCCGAATCAGTCACAGCAGCTTCGCCTGATATCCGTCGTGCCGGGCCGCGTTGCGGACGGTTCACCGGATCCTGTCCAGGGTTTAGACTCTCCATTCGTTGTTTTCTCCTCCTGGCCCCCCTTTGCTGTGGACTCTTCCTCCGCACCCGGGTTAAGAATCCGCACGTCACTTCTTCCGGCACCTGGCTGGCACCTTTCAAGCGGCGCCCCGGCCGGTGCGTTCTGCATGGATTCGCACACGCGCCGCCATTGTCCCGGCGGCGACTGTGCGTCCCGGCACAACCGCCGTGTGGAGGGAACAATTCAATTCGAGCCTGAATGGACGACTCCGCGTGGCGCGCGGCTTGCAGTCTGACGCCTGATGTGGGTCTTTGGCAAGGATCTTTCGGGAGGCGGTCCGGGCAAGCAGTTCAAATCCGAACTCGTCGTGATCATCGGGAGCTTGTTTCAGTTCTTCAGGGCGTTGAGATCAGCAGAGGTGCCAGCCATGATACGAATCGTCACGATTACTTCGCTCATGCTCTTTACTCTTGTCGCGGCCGCGGAGGCCCGGCCGCCGTCGGTCGTGGAGATGGGCCTTCTTCCGGGTGATACCGCCGTCGCTCCCGCGACCTTTCCACAACAGGATCACGCGGTCGCCAGGGGCGGCGATCAGTATCTGGTAGTCTGGACCGACTACCGCGGTCAGTCGGTCGGCGGAGGAACCAACCAGAGCAACGGAGACATCTTCGGAATCAGGCTAAATGCGCAGGGTGATCCTGTTGAGTTATTCCCTTTCCAGATAGCGGGCGGAATGGGACTGCAGCAGCGGCCGCTTGTGGCCTGGAATGACGATGCATGGCTGGTTGTGTTTATCTCGCAGGATCCGGTTGGCAGCTATTTTGACTACCGAATGCGCGCCGTTCGGGTATCGGCGCAGGGACAGGTTCTCGACGAGACCCCCATCGTCTTTCCTCCCACGCTGTACAATCCGAACACGATCGGATTGCAAGTCGCGGGCCAGCGCGGGCAGTGGCTCGTCACGCGATGCATTTATCATGATGATGGCTATGGAACCTACCTGGCCGGCCAGCGG
>CALLKH010000659.1 GCA_938008425.1 uncultured Planctomycetaceae bacterium
ACAATACTCGCCATGAGAACATCGTCACCATCGAGGACCCGATCGAATACCTCTTCAAACCGAAGAAATCGATCATCTCGCAGCGGGAAATCGGCATCGACATCCCGACCTACGGCGAGGGACTCAAATACATCGTTCGGCAGGATCCCGACGTCATTTTCGTCGGCGAGATGCGTGACAAATTCACCATGACCGCGGCGCTTCAGGCCGCCGAAACCGGCCACCTTGTCTTCGGCACGCTTCATACGGCCGATGCGATGCAGGCCTTCGCCCGTGTGCTCGAGTTCTTCGGCCGCGAGGATCACGAGTTCATCCGCAGCTCGCTGGCGAATTCACTCCGGGCGATTTGTGCCCAACGGCTCCTGCCGGGCGCCGAGGAGGGGGTGCGGGTCCCTGCGACTGAGGTGCTGCTCAACAATTCGACGCTCAAGGATCTGATTCGCAAGGAACAGGATTCGGACATCCCGGCGCTGATCGAAGGCAGCGAAAAAGAGGGAATGATGTCGTTCACGTCGTCGCTGGCGAGCATCGTTCAGCGCGAACTGGTCTACATGGACGTCGCGATGGAATACGCCCCGAACCGCGAGGCGCTGTCGAGCCGAATCCGCGGCATCAAGACCACGGCGCAGTCGCTGATTCACCGGGTCAAGTGAGGTCTTATCCGCGCCGCTCTTCTGTCGATGCGGTGATCACACGGCGTAAAAAAAGAGAATCGACGCGCCGCGACAGGTGCGAGTCTGTCGCCGCGCGCCGATTCCCGGGTTTGAAGATCACTTCGCCAGAGCTGGCATCTGGAATGATGCCGACGCTGCTGCGCTATCCACCCAGAAGGGCACTCACGAACGGCTGGATGTCGGCGCCGTTGATCTCGCCGTCGAATGCGAGATCGAAGATGCACAGATAGGGTGCGTTGCCGAGCAGCCGGTCCACAAACGGCTGAATTCCGCCGTCAAACATCTGGCAAGCGTCAATCGCTCCGTTCGAATCGCAATCGGTGATGGCGAGTCCGTATCGGGTGAAGACGGTGACGTAGGTCGAACTGCTGCACAGGTTGGCGTTCACGGCGCTGCTGGCGGTCATGGTGATCTCGGCATTGCCGCCTGCGACCGCCGCGTTCCAGGTCGCCGCGGGAATGACCAGCTCCTGGAACTCGGGCGTTCCGGGGCAGTCGCCGGCGTTGCCGTCCAGCACCCGGCCCACGTCGTTACCGTTGACCGTGACGTCAAGGTACTCGTTGGAGGCGGAGAAATCGCCGCGCGCCGTGAATGTCAGGACGACGTCGGTGTCGGCCACCGGCGGCGACACGATGGTGTGCGACCGCGGCGAGCCGGAGCCGATGTTTCCGAGCGGGCCGCTTGCGTTCGCGAAGAAGACTTCGTCAATGTCGGGCGTCGCGTCGTTGTTGCAGTCGCCGCAGGAATAGACCTTGAAGTCGTCGAGATACCAGCCGCCGGCGCCGGTGCAGCCGTCCTTGCTGAGATCGAATCGGAACTGAACCGCATCGCCCGCGGTCGCGAAGCCTGCCAGGCTGATGACACTGGTGCCCCAGCCGCCGCCCGCGCCGGTCCAGGCCTGTTCGCCCGCGAACGGATTGGTGTTGCCCTGGGCCGCGCCGACATACCGGCCGTTGTACGGATTGAACTTGTAGGCCGACCGGGGAACGGGATTCCAGCCGCCGCTGTTCACGTTGATCTTGACGTCGCCGCCGTCGTAGCTTCCCTCGGCCGAAATGTAGTGATCGAACGAGGCATAGGGGGCAGGAGACCCGCCCGGAATGTTGATGACGGGGCTCAACAGTGAATGGAAACCGGATTCATCCTGGGCGCCGCAGTCGCCGAGGTTGGGATCCTCGCAGAACCAGCCGGTTCCGGTGCGGCCCAGCGCGAGCGACGAGGACTGCATCCAGTCGTAGGGCGTCGGGGGGGCGGAATTGGAAACGGTCCAGCCGTTCACGCCGGACTCGAAGTCATCCGCGAAGATGGTGGTGCTGTCGCCGCAGACCACGGCCGCCGCGGAGTTGAGCACCGAATCGGTCGCTCCGCACGCGCCATCCGTATGCATCTCCACCGCGAGAAGCGCCTCATCGACCTGGACCGCATCGACGGCGGTGATCGGGCTGCCGGAAGGGGCGCCGGTTCGTGGATCGTTCGGATCGAAGCCGACGAGGTCAGCCGCCGAGGCGTTGATGGCGAGGTAGGCGTCGGCGAAGTCTGAAGAGACGGTGAGGTACTCGGTAAGTGCGCGATACCAGATTGCGCCGGACTTGATCGGGCCGATGCCGACGACGGTGTGGCCGTTGAAAGTCTTTCCGTCGGTGAGCATCGCGAACGCGTGGTTGGGCACGCCGCTGCCGGAATGGACGCCGCCGCCGTCGTTCGACGGGCAGGTCTGAAGCACGCTGTTGGCAAAATCCGGGTGATTGCGGCAGGGCGGGTTCCACATGTCGCGGATTTCGCTAGAGAACGCAGTCGCGTCTTCGCCGAGCAGCCAGCGAACGCCCTCGGGGAAGCCGGCCGAACGCGTGCTGCACCCCACGCCGCGCAGGGGATTGGGCGTATCAAGGCCGGTGCCGGTCGCATGTGTCGGCCACGCCGGTCCCGGCGGCGAGCCGGCGAAGGCGGCGTCGCCGTTGAAGAGGTCGATCAACTCGCCGAACACGTCGGAATAGCTTTCGTTCAACTGGCCGGACTGGTTCTGGTAGATCAGATCGGCCGTGTACTGGGTGACGCCGTGGGCCAGTTCATGGCCGACGACATCGTCGGTGACGGTGCCAAGGCAGAAGATCATCTGCACGCCGTTCCAGCCGGCGTTCGGACAACTGGGTCGGGTGGAATTGACCGTGGCGATCATGGTGAGGCCGTTGTCGTCGATGCTGTCGCGGCCGAAGGCACGGAGGAAGTAGTCGTAGGTGTCGCCGTAGTAGTCGTAGGCTCGATTGACATCCTCGGGCGTCGCCACCGGGCCCGCGCCCTCGGGCCGGGCCAGGGTTCCGGGTAAGGTGCTTCCGCCGTTTCCGTCATAGATGGCGCGATCCTTGGCGGTGTGAATCATCGACCATTGGTCAAGGACTTCGCCGCAGTTTGCGTCAATGAAGAAGGCCTCTCGCAGCGGGGCGGTGGGGTCTTCGACGATGATGTGCCAGGCGAGTCGCGCGCCAATCAGTTCGTCGCCGTACCAGCCGGGATCGACGATGACGAGTTGACTCATGGCGACGTAGGGACTGGCTTCTGCCACGCTGTCAATCGCGGTCAGTTCGGCGTCCACCTGATCGTGCAACGGTGTGGTCGAGAGTTTCGGCGAAAGCGGATAGAACCGGCCGTTGACCGACATGATGTCGCCGTTGGCGTTCTGGTGAACCTTGAGGATTCCGGAAAAGACCGGAATGTTGTTGAACACCTGCGAGTAGGTCGTGTGCGTCCAGCCGATGGCGTCGTTGCTGACGCGCGTCTGAATGAGTTGGGTCGCTGGATCGGTGATGCCGAAGACATCGCCATGGGCGGTGAAGAAGTCGGCCGAGGTTGTCACCGCGACCGCCGGCTGCGCCGCGGGCTGGGCGTTGGCCGCCGGATTCACCGGGATCGGGTTTCCGTTTTGCCCGGTCACAAAAGTGGGGACGCCGAGCCGCGCCGAGCGATGGATGACGAGATCATCCGCCACTGCGGTTCCGGCGACGGCGAACAGGGTGGCGGCGACCGCCATGGCGCGAAGCGAGGATTGAACCACCTCGTTTCGGCTTCGACTGGTGTGCGATTCTGCCAGGTTAGGGAAACAGCTTCCCCGCGAATGAGAATAATATGACATGAGACCCCTCGTAGAGACGTGAGGCGCGCGGCCGTGCGCCGGTCACTCCAAACCACTCTCCCAATTACCAATACATCGAACCGAATCCCCACAGGAAGGCCGCCACTCCATCAGAAAGCGGGATCCGGTATCCAGTTATTCTATCGGGATTTGCGCCCGGAATACGACTATTTTGGAAGAAAAATTAGGGGCGGCGGGGCTCATCGCCGTGAGAAAAAATCAGAAGCCGCTCGCGAATTCTGCAATAAATC
>CALLKH010000660.1 GCA_938008425.1 uncultured Planctomycetaceae bacterium
GACGATGTGTTCTATCACATGATGCCCATCGCGTGGCGAGATTCAAACAACGACGCGCAGCGATTCGGTGATTTCGGCGGCCTGACGGCTTCGCTTGATTACCTTCAATCACTCGGCGTGACGGCCGTGTGGCTCAATCCCATCTTCCCTTCGCCGGCCTATCACGGCTATCAACACGGTACCGCCGACACGCTGCGGCCGGAGTTCGGAACCGAGCCGGAATTCACCGCCTTCGTCGAAGCCGCCCACGCGCGGGGGATCAAGGTTTTTCTCGACTTCGTCGTCTACGGCATCAGCCACAACTCCATCTGGTTTCAGGACGCCTTCGGCAACCCCGCGAGCGTCTCTGACGACTGGCTGGCGTTCACCAACGCCGCGAACACAAACTATCTCGGTTCGACTTACTCCACCTGGAACGGAAGCAACGTCGGCTTTATTCACTGGAATCTGAACAACGCCAACCCAACGGCACTCGTGACGCAGTGGGCGCAGAAGTGGCTCGATCCGAATAACGACGGCGACCTGTCGGACGGCGTCGACGGCTATCGCCTCGATCACGTCTGGGCGAATTACAACAGCGGCCCCAACGGCTGGGGGTATAACATCGACGACTTCTGGATCCCCTGGAAACAGGCACTTCGCACGGTGAATCCCAACGTTTTTACCTTCGCCGAACAGGCCGACTGGGGCAGCTTCGGCGTGGAACTGCTGCCCGGTTTCGATGCGACGATGACCAAGCCGTTCGAATTCGCCGCGCGGGATTCGCTCGCGAGTGAAACGTCTCCTTCGCTCTACAACACCATGGCGGCCACCGTCGCCTCGCTTCCGGCCGGCAAGAACTACATGGGCATCCTCGGCGATCACGACGTCGACCGCCTCACCTCGGTCATCGGCGGCAGTCTGACCAAGGCGAAAGTCGCGGCCGCGATCCTGCTGACACAGCCGTTCACGCCAATGATCTACTCCGGCGACGAAATCGGCATGCTCGGCATCAAGGGCAATTACGGCAGCGACGCGAATGACATCCCGATGCGGGAGCCCTTCAAGTGGAACGCGGTGGCCGGTCCGCCGATGTCGAATTACTGGATTCTGAACAACGCGGCGTACAACAATCGATATTCACAGGACAACGACGGGCGAAGCGTGCAGGAGCAGCAGGGGGTGAGCGGTTCACTGCTCGAAGCTTACCGCGCGCTCATCGCGGCCCGTGCGAATAACGTCGCGCTTCAGCGCGGCGCGTATGTGCCGGTGACGAGCAATACCAATCGCGTCTGGTCCTTCCTGCGACATCAACCCGGCGAGCAGACGCTGTTCGTCGTCATTCGGCTGCGAAACACCTCGTCCACGTCGGCGTTCGACCTGTCGGGCCTTGACATTCCCGGCGGCTCGACGACGGTTCGCGACGTGCTGACCAACCAGTTCCTCGCGAACCTGACGAACGCGAACAAGTCGGCCTACAGCATCACCATGCCGGCATACAGCTATCGGATACTCGAAATCAACGCCGAACCGATGGCGCCCGTGCCGAATGAGATCGACGGCGTCGATGTGCCGCAAAGCCTCGGCCCCGTCAGCCTCGTCGCGACGCAGGACAATGCCACCGGCCTGGGAGACAATATTTCCGAGTTGAACCAGCTTTACGTTCGCGCGGATGCCAACGGCCTCCGCGTCGGCATCACCGGCAATCTCGCCACCAACGGCACTGCCCTCGCGCTGTGCTTCGATACCGTCGGCGGCGGTCAGAACGTTCTCAACGTGAGCAATCAGCCCGCGCCGCCGGGCGGCCTCGCGCAGCTGACCGGCCTTCGTTTCGACGCGGGCTTCGCACCGGACCATCTCTTCTTCATCAACACTGCCGGCGGGTCCATCTACGTCGACCAGGTTACGCTCCCGACCGCCTCGCCCACGACCAAGGTCTATCGCGGCCAGGGAACGATCAATGATGGCGACGGTTTTCTCACCGGCGGAACCAACCCGAACGGCCTCCAGGTCGCGATGAACAACACGAACGCGCTGGGGGTAACGGATATCGACGCCGCGGGCGCTTCGACCGCCCGGAACGGCTTCGACGTGCTGATCCCCTATAGTGACATTAGTATGACAGCCACGCCGGGCTTCGAGTTTCGACTCGTGGCGTTTACTACACGGTCGGACGGCGTCGTGAGCAACCAGTGGCTGCCCGGCCTCGGCGGCGGATGGCCGAATCTCGGTGTGGCGCCGGATATGACGACCATCGCGGGCGATCAATTCGCGACCGTCTCGATCCCGCGCCGGGGCGATGCCGACTGCGATGGGGCGGTGAGCCTCGTCGATGTCGAGTCGTTCGTCCTCGGGCTCGTGGACCCCGGCGCCTACGGGGCAAATCACCCCTTCTGCTCGACTGAAAATCTCGACGTCAACGGCGACGGCTACATCGACGCCCGCGACCTCGAGTCCTTTACGGAATTTCTACTGGGCCCCTGATCCACTTGAATCCAAGTATTGAATCGCTCGTAAAACGGAGCCCCGAGCTCTGCTCGGGGTCGCGTGCGCCGTGCTCGAATCAGAACCGAGTCGCCGCGGCGATACGAACACAGAATGAATGACATCTTCATTATTGAGAGGGGCGGGATCCGAGAAGTTCACGAGTTCAAGTCCCAATCGGAATTGATTTCACGGCCCGTCCTGGTCACACTTCGTCCAACACGTCTTCCACAACCTGCCCGGAATCCGGACCGATTCCTCTGGCGTCCGTCGTCAGATCATTTGGGCTATCAGGACACTGGCCGGGCAAACGCGGCTGACCGAATCCACGCCATCCATAACGCGTTCCCATTGCCGCCAGTGTGAAGAGCGCCGAGATTAGGCCCAGAGACACGGACAACACTCTTTCGGTGTGAAATAGGAAGACCGCACCGGTCCCGCAAACAACGGACATGAGGACAAAGAGAATAATCGCATGCCAGTTGCCACGGGAA
>CALLKH010000661.1 GCA_938008425.1 uncultured Planctomycetaceae bacterium
ATAAACAAACCGCAGCCCGCCACCGCCTCCAGCGCAAGACCGCCAAGGAGGCGTGAGACATGGTGATCGAGCAGCGTCAGAACGCCGACACCGTTCGGGGCATCGTCCTCGCGTCGCGCGACTGGCACGCCGGCGTGATCGGCATCGTGGCCAGCAAGGTCATGGAGGAATTCGGTCGGCCGACCGTGATGATCGCGCTGGAAAACGGCGTCGGCCAGGGCTCCGGTCGAAGCATTCGGAATTTCGCCCTGCACGAGGCGTTCGCCCACTGCCGCGAGCATCTCATTTCTTTCGGCGGCCACGCCATGGCGGCGGGGCTGCGGATCGACGCCGGCAAGGTCGATGAATTCAGGGCCGCGTTTCAGGCCCGCGCCGGCGAAGTGCTCACGCCCAACGATCTCAAGGCGCGTCTGAAGATCGACGACATCGTCCGGCTGGATGAGCTCAGTGAGAAACTGGTCGCAGACCTCGGTCGGCTTGAGCCGTTCGGCGCGGGAAATCCAGCCCCACTACTGGCGACGGACTGGCTCGAAGTGTATGGCGAACCGCGCGTCGTCGGCTCCGGCGGCACCCATCTGCAAGTGACGCTCACTGACGGGCGGCATCGCTGCAAGGGAATCGCGTTCGGCATGGCGAAATATCAGAATGAGCTTCTGGACCATCGCCGCTGCCAGGTCGCCTTTCAGCCCATGATCAACGAATGGCAGGGTCGCCGAAACGTCGAGATGCAGATCGCCGATTTCAAATTCCCGGAATGATCAGCCGCCCGGAATCGGTTTGCCGCCTGGCGACAGCCGTTCAACCCCGAAGCCCACAGCGATTTACTGGACGCTCAAAGGCGTGATCACCACAGGAATCACTCGGCGCGGCGCACTATCGGCCCCAAAAAAATTCGCCCGGATTCCTCTCAAGTCTCGGATTCGTATCTTACATTTGAAATGTCTTCGCCACGGCCACCGCGACCGGCGGAGACGACGCCGAGTGGGCGTCGGGAGGACGCGGTGAAAAGGAGACTCAAAGACTTCCACCCATACCCGGCCTTTCCTGACAAAAGGCCCGAAATCATCCCTAATTCTCAGCGGCGTCCGGCTCTGGCTGCCTCCTACAGAGCCGGGCGCCCACCTTTTTTTTACCCGCCACCCGATCGAGATGAAACGTCAGTCACCAACTCCTCGATGACGCCCGACCAGACGCCAGGCCCTGTGTCTTTTCACGCGGCGGAATCTCGCCGCGCCGCGTCCTATCCTCTTCCCATGTCCGGAGTTGCATCCGGTTGACGCGTCCGCGGACCCTGCTTACCCTTGCCGCTGTCGTGTAGGGAGTCCGTCTGCGTCATCTTCCGAGGGTGAGATTCACTTGGCCACGTCAAATGTCCCCCACCAGCCGTCGCTTGAAGACCGGCATCACTTTCTTCTCCGAAAACTCCATTCGCTCTCCGGCGTGGTTCCCGTCGGCGTGTTTCTGATCGAACACCTGATCACCAACTCGATGGCGTTCTACGGACCGGAAAAGTTCAACAAGTCGGTGCAGTTCATCGCCGATCTGCCGTTCCTCCCTTTCCTGGAGATTTTCGGCATCTTCCTGCCGCTCGCGTTCCATGCCATCTACGGCATCAAGATCGCCATGAGCGGAAAGCCGAACGCCGCCCAGTACCCCTACATGGCCAACCGCCGCTACTCGCTCCAGCGGATCACCGGCTACATCGCATTCATTTTCCTGATCGTCCACCTCGCGAAGTTCCGCTTCGCGCACTGGGTCGGCCTGGCCGAGAAGCACTTCCTCGACACGGGAGATTACTTCCAGACGACGTACGTCGGGCTGATGAATTTTGACGCATGGGGCTGGTCCATTAACTCCAAAGTCGTACTTGCGTTCTACCTGATCGGCCTCGCCGCGGCGTGCTTCCACTTCGCCAACGGCCTCTGGACCTTCTGCATCAGCTGGGGCATCACGGTCGGCGCCAAGGCGCAGCAGCGCGTCGGCGCGGTCGCGGCGGTCATCGGAATTTCGCTGTTCTCACTCGGCGTGCTCTCGCTGACGGGCTTCGCGATGGAGGGCAAGACGACGACGGAGAGCCCCGAGCATTCGCCGGCGGCCCATGTTGAAGCAGTCCCGGCCTCGCCGGGTGCCGCGGGGCACTGAAGCCAGTTCGATGACGTACATTGAAAAGATATTCGATTCGAATTCCGAATCATCAGGATACTGAGTAACTCCCATGTCAAAGCAACGAGTGGTGATGGTCGGCGGCGGTCTTGCGGGACTGGCCGGTGCGATGAAACTGGCGGAACTCGGCATCGCGGTCGATGTCGTCAGCATGACCCCCGTCAAGCGGTCGCACAGCGTCTGCGCACAGGGCGGCATCAACAGCGTCAACGCGGCCACGCGAGCCCAGGGCGACAGCGAGTGGCTCCACCTCGACGACACCGTCTATGGCGGAGATTTCCTCAACAACCAGCCGCCCGTCAAGGAAATGGCCGACTGGGGGCCGAAAGTCATCGACCTGCTTGATCGCCTCGGCGTTCCGTTCAATCGCACGACCGA
>CALLKH010000662.1 GCA_938008425.1 uncultured Planctomycetaceae bacterium
ATTCTTGTACCAGGCGTCGATCTCTTCCTGCGTCAAATTGTGCTCCGGCAGGGCGGCGACGAAGGTATCGTGGTCGACTGCGAGGGTCGAAAGCGGCACGGGTTCGCCCTTGCGCTGCCCGCCGATGTAGCGAAGGCCGCAAACGGCGAGGATGCGCCGGCGCGACGGATCGAGGGCTTCGATCTTGGCGCGATGGCCGGCGGGAAGCGGATTGACGATCGAGGTCTTCTGGGTGATGGCGAGCCGCAGCTGTTTGGCGGAATTGTCGAGGAATCGATTCAGCCCGTCGACGACCGACATGGAGAGGACGAAGATGACGATCGGCAGGGCGACGGCCATGCAGGTCAGAGACGTTCGCAGCGGGTTTCGGCTGAGATTGCGCCAGAGATAGACGAGTCGAAGGTTCACGGTTCCTCTTGGAAGATTATTGGATCGCCGCCGTGGCGGGTCCACGGGTTGCGGCTCAGGCCTCGCGAAGTGCCGTCAGAATCTCGGTGCGCGCCGCGCGAATGCCGGGGAAGAGCGCGCCGAGCGTCCCGAGCACGACCACAAGACCGATCGAGCCGGCGATGATGGCGGGGGTCAGATGGATTTCAAACGCCATGGTGGTGAACGTGGTCTTTCCGAACATGTCCTTGGTGTTGCCCACGAGGCTGAGCCACGCCGCGCAGCCCAGACAGCCGATGATGCCGCCCATCAGTGAGAGCAGCACCGACTCGATCATGAATCCGAGGACGATGCTGGGGCCGGTGAAGCCGATGGTGCGAAGCATGGCGATCTCGCGGATCCGCCCGGCGACGACGGAGTACATCGTGTTGGCGATGGCGAAGATGGCAGCTAGGGACATGACCACGACGAGAAACCCGGTGATCATCAGATAGACGCCCATGAGTTCGGTCTGTTCCGCCCAGTAGTCCTTCTCGGTCTTGGCGGAGAGCGAGATCGCGGCACTGTCGATATGGTCGATGACCGACTGGGGATCGGTGCCGGGCTTCAGCCTGAAGCTCACGGACGAGAACATCGTGCGATTGTAGGCGTTCATCAGCGACGGACGGTAGCCCCAGATTTCGCTTTCGAACGGCCCGCCGTCGGCGGAGAAATAGCCGACCACCTTGTAACCGCGATCGCCGGCGAACCCGAGGTCGATGGTGTCGCCGATCTTGAGGCCGCCGAACTGTTTCGACGCGGTCAGGCCGACGATGACCTCGCGCTCGGCGAGCGAAAAGCGCTTCCCGAGGACCTTGACATTTCGGTGTACGCTGAAACCCTCCTCGGTCACGCCTCGCACCGCGACGTTGGCGAAGGTCTTGCCGCCGTCGGCGAGCCTCGGCAGCGAGACCTGGACGATCATCTCGGCGCTGAGAATGGCCTGGCCGGTCGCTTCGTTTTGAACGGCATCGGTGACCTGGCTGAGTTTCTGGTGGTCGTCGGTGGTGAGGGCGCTGTTGCTTTCGGCCGTCGCGCCGGGCTTGAGGACGATGATCTTTTCGGTGTCGCCGGCCACGTCGAGCGACGAGTTTATGGCCATTCGAAACCCGAGCATCCAGGCGAACACACCCACGACGGCCGCGATGACGAGGATCGTCAGGATCGTCGTGGTCTTTCTCACGAAGAGGTTTCGCCAGTGATACTTGATGGGCAGTGCCATTTCAGACTCTATGTGCCCGTCGTTGTGGGCGTACGTTTCCGGATTATGCCACGCGTCTCAGTGCGTCCGTCGTCTTCAATCGCAGGGCCTGGATCGCAGGCCAGAGCCCCGCGGCGAAGCCCACAAGAATCGCGATGAGCATCGAAATGCCGACGGCGGACCACGACACTTCGATCATGCTGATTGGGCCCATGCGAAGCCCGCGAATCGGAATAAAGTAGAGGTATGCCGCGACGGGGACGATTCCGGTCAGCGCTCCGATGAATGCGAGCAAAACACTCTCACCCAGCACGATTCTGAAGATGCGCCCGGATTGAAAGCCGATTGCCTTGAAGACGGCCAGTTCGCGGGTTCGCTCGCGAAAGCTCATCATCATGGTGTTGCCGGCGACGAGCGACACGACGACGACCACGACGATCGACATGGCGCTCATGAGCCCGGGGATGTCGCCGGCGGCCTTGGTGAAGTTTGCGCCGAAGGTGTTCTCATCCTCGCTCTTGGTCGCGTCGGAGGTGTTGGCGAAGAGCTGGTCGATCCGGGCCTGCGTCGATCGCAGGGCGTCGGCGTTCCTGCACTTGACCCAGAAGATATTGCAGCGCGGATCGTCGATGCCCTGTTCCTTGTTGGCTTCGACGAGGTAGTCGCGCCGGAACCAGAAGAAGTTGGCCCGCTCCTTGTTGGTCACGATCTTGACGATTCGAAATTCGAGCTTGAGGTAGGGCGGAACCGTGCTCTCCAGTTCAATACGCTGGCCGACCTCCCAGTTGTTGTCCTCGGCGGGAACCGTACCGACGACGCAGGCGATTCGATCCTTGTTCCACGCTTCGATCTCATCCGGCGTCATGTGGGTGTCGGTGTAGACCGTCGGGAAAGTATCCGGATCGGCGGCAAGACTCGTAAGGGTTTTCTGGGTATTCGGCACTCGGCCGCCGAACCAGCGCATACCGCAGACGGCGATGATGTCCCGGCCGTCGGGGTCGAGGGCTTCAATTTTTCGACGATGACCCTCGGGCAGTGCATTGGTGAGCGTCGTCTTGTGATGTACGCCCAGTCGCAGCTCTTTCTCGGTGTTTGCGGCCGCCGTACGCATGGCGACGCCGAACGAAATGGCCGCGACGAAGATTCCCATCGGCAGGGCGAACGCGACGGCCGTCAGGGTGATTCGCAGCGGATTCCGCCGGAGATTCTGCATCATGACATAGGTGATGGTCATGTTTCGTTCCGATCGGGGCCGTGGCCTTGAATCATTCGCTCGTCGCGAGAACCGTTTTCGAATCC
>CALLKH010000663.1 GCA_938008425.1 uncultured Planctomycetaceae bacterium
ACCCCGATGTCCCGCGATTCTCAGGACGACTTCGAACGGTCGATTCGGAATACCGCGCCCCGGGCGCCGTGTAAAAATGAGAAGACGCCGCCACATGGGCGACGTCTTCCCGAAACAGTGCTCTCCCCCCAAAAAAACAGACAGTTCAATCTCAGCGACGGCGGCGAAGCAGCGCGAGTCCGCCAAAGGCCATGAGCGCGAGCGTCGCCGGCTCGGGAACCGGATGGAGCACATCGCCGAAGGTCGTGCCGACGACGAGGTTGTCCACGCGAATCGTCTCGTTCTCGCTCGAGTCTGACTGGCGAAGCGCGAACGCGCTGACCGTCAGACCGGGGTCGGTCAGATCGGCGCCGAGGATCGACGTGTCCGATTCCAGTGCCGGGTTGATCCAGAGCTGGGCCTGGCTGCCGTCCTGATCGTAGCGGACGATGGCGCGATAGACCGTACCGTAGGTCAGATCGGTGCCCCACGTTGCATCGGCCGTGCTGCTGGCCGTGGCGATGCCGACGGTGTAGTCGCCGCTGCCGGTCGGTGCTTGAACGTCGAGTCGCGCGACGAAGTTGAATGTTCCGCCGTCACTGAAGTGAGCGAAGTATTCAAAGTCGGTGCCGGCGAACGGCGCGGTGAGATCGTCAATGCTGAAGTCGATTCCGTAATAGATGGCGCCGGTGCCGGTCGCGAACGGCTTGTTCGCATCCTCAGAGGGCGTGCCGTGCTGAACCACCGCCTGGCCGCTCTCGACGAGCAGGTCACCGGCCGTTCCGCTGTGGTTCGCCCAGCCGCCGTTCGGCACGAGCGATCCATCGGGATAGTCAAAGTTGTCAAAGGCCACGATGCTCGCATCGGCCGTGCCGACTGACAGCATCAGCGCCATCGACGCCGCGACTGCTGCTTTCATCCTCATCCTCATTCTCATTCTCTTTCTCCTCACGAGTCCACGATTAACCAATTCGAAACCGACTTCCGTCCGTTCGAAACGGGGAGTGAACGGGCACCCTCAAACGGGGTCTGGATCCATCCGGGGGAACGCTTTTTTCCACTCCTAATACGTTGCATACTAATCGATTTTGAGACCAGAACCAAGGCGGCCTGATTGTGATTTGAGCCGTCTTCGCGCCCGCCGAAGGTTCGCAATACACGAAATCGCCCTGTAAGTCTCAACAGGACACCGTTTTAGCGGACCCAGAACGACTCGAAGGGCAAGTGCCCGCACACCGAATTTACATCGCTTCGTAACCAATAATTGACCGAAGTCGGCGAGATAGCCCCTTCCGAGGATTCCCAACTGTTGACCTCTTGGCTCGCAAGGAAGTTGATCGCCGATTCACGTGGGGGCCAGAAGCAGCTGCCAGTCTTCGAATCCAGGCAAGACCCACGCTCCGCTCCCCAAGGTCTGTTCGTCGCCCCCGTTCCTCCGAACTGCCCCGCTGCGGCAACCGGGCGGGTTGGCCCGTCAGGAGACGGCCTCGTAGAATGGCCTCGTTAGCGCGGCCGACGACTCACGCCTCGCCGCAAACAAGTCTGTGCCTCGATCGCGGCACGCCATCGACCGTCCCATTCGCCGCCGGTCAGTTCCGCGAGCGCACAGCCGGTTTGCACAGATGCGGAACCAATTCGGGCCGGACAGTCTTCATAGTGCCCGGCGAAACCAGTCTCGCAGGCCCATCTTTCGGAGAACACAAATG
>CALLKH010000664.1 GCA_938008425.1 uncultured Planctomycetaceae bacterium
CCGAGCGATCTTTACGCTCCGAAGTCCCGCCGCACCCATGATCTTGTCGTAAATCGGGAAGATGGCGCCACTCAGGATGTGAAATCGTTTCGGCTCGGTCGCCGGCGTCCTCGCGTATTCGGCATCCCACCAGGCGCGGGCATCGTCTCGATCCACCGGTTCGTATTTTTCGGCGAGCTCGTACCGTTCCAACGCACGGCGGGGACTCTTCACGGCGGTCAACAACACCTCGCCCGGACGGGTGTCCATGTGCGGCGAGACACCGTAGATTCGCCCGCTGCGGCCATTTCGAAAGAAACCCTCGGTCGCGTGTCCGCCCGCGGTGTCGGCGAACGTGTGGCGGTCCACTTCAACGTCACCCTCCAGCTCATGCAGCATCGTGCGGCCGCCGGAGGCGGGATCGAGGAAGAGGGTTTGCGGTTCGGCGATGCTGCGCAGGTTGTGGGCCCGAATCTCCTCGACCCCGAAATCAAACGCACCGACCCGCTTCGCAGATTCCACCGCCTCCAGGTAGCGTTCATAAAACAGTTCGAAGATCTGGTTCTGTTTTTCGACGTGCAGCACCATGATGCGATTCAGAAACTGTTCGACGTTGCTCATGAAGCTGTCGCGGACGGCCGTCTTTTCCTTGTTCAGCACGCCCATCCGCTCCAAATCGCGCAGACCCAATCCAACGCCGACATGCTCATTCATCTGCACACCGCGATAGAGGCGGGCCAGCGCCGCCTTGCCGTAGGCGTCGGTGACGTCTTCCGGCCGAAACAACTCGCCCGAGAGCGAATGCCGTTCGCCCTTGGTCAGCGCACCCAACGCCGCCAAGCGCTTTGAGACCGCGTTGACCAACCGTTTCTGGCCAGCCAGATCGAGGAGCGACAATCGGATGATGGGCGCTGAGATCTGGTTCGAGCGATGCACACGACCGAACGCCTGCATTTGCTGATCGGCCGACCATGATAGTTGAAAGGCGTAGAAGACCCGCCGCTGCTGATTGCGCGCCGTGGTGTCGGCATGCACGCTGATGCCGGTCGAGCCTGCGCCGGACAGAATGGCCAGTCGTTTAAGGCCACCCTGGAACTGGCGTGTTTCATACTCATTCAATTGACGGCGGCTGACGCCCTGGATCTTCCGACGAACGTATTTTCCATTCTCCCAGCGATGCGTCCGGCCGCTGATTTCAGCGACCTTCTCAACCCCAAACCGCGACACCAGGGCATCCATCGGATTCTGCGGAAAGTCTATGTCCGCCACCTTGTCAAGTAGCGCCTGCTGGCGTCTTTGATTCTCGCGGTTAATCTCCGGATTGCCCGCGGCATCCAGTACGCGGACGGAGACGACATTGCCGGTGATGGGGTCCGTTTCTTCGCGAAACTGAAAAACCGGAAACTGCTTTTCGATGAGTTGCACGATCATCTCTCGGGGCGTCGCATCCAGTTCGCTGAGTTCCACGCCCTGCGCGCGTGCATCTCGCACCTCGCGGTCGGCCTGGGCCTCGCCGGTATTGAACAGGCTCACCACGACTGAGCGTCCTTCGGCAAGGTCGTTCGCGATTGCGGGAAGGACGTCCGGCAGGGTGTAGGCCATCATCAATTGCAGGAAGAATCGCTGCTGCGCCGAATAAAACTGGGCGTAGCGGCCCCCGTTTCGTTTCTGACAAGCGTTGCTCTCCGCCTCTTCGAATGCCACCAACAGGTCTGACCACAGGTCGGCGATTGCGTCGTACTGTTGCCGCTCGGCATCGGTGACTCGGTGTAGAAGTGGTTCGTATTCGACGGCACTCTCGGGAGTGATGGTGCCGTCTAATCGGCGGCTGGGACCGTAGCTGATTGTGCGCGACAGGTAGGTTCCCACCGACTTGAGGTCGCGGCACAGCATCTCCATCGCCGCGACACCGCCTCGCTGCATTGCCACCAGAAACGCCGAGAAATCCGCGAAGGGCGCGCCGTCACCCCAAAGGCCGAGCCGTTCATACGGCGCCATATGCCGGGCCTCCGTCGCTCCGGTTGCACTGAAATATCGAATTCGGGCCTGCGGAAACATCCGCTGAAGGGAGATGCCCATGTTGCCCCGCAGCGTCCCTTCGTCCACCGTTGCCTTGCCGCCATGCGGCGTGGCTGCGGCGTTCTTCATCAGGTGGGCTTCGTCGAAGGCGATGACGCCCGCGAAGTCCTCTCCAAGCCACTCGGTGAGTTGTTTGAACCGCTGTCGCTCCCCGCCGAAGTCCGTGCTCAGCATGGTGTAGGTCGTGAACAGGATGCCCGACTCGGCGAGTATCGGCATCGCCGGCTTGAACAGGGCTTGGTGCACGATTCGCAGCGGCACACCCACGGCATCGCGGTCGCGTTCCGCATCGGCGCACAGTTGGTGTGAGGCGGAGATGTGGACGTGCTTGCATCGACCCCGCTGAAGTTGATCGTAGATGAATGCATAAATCTCGCGGCCCTTGCCGATACCGGTGCCGTCACCATTCCAATGGCCCTTTCGACAACCATTCGGCAACAGATACTCCGTCGCCTGCCCGGCGTAGATGACATCCTCCAATTGCAAATCGGAGACACGCCCCTCGACCAGCACCTCCGCCGGCAGGTGATGCCGATGGGTCACGTCCGGCGATTCCACCGATGCCATGGCCGTGGACTCGACCACGTTGGCCGGATGCGGTTGGGTGCCTCGGACCACCGCCTTCTGCACACAGTATTCCGCGAAGACGGTCCCTTCTTGGATCCGCAGCGCCTGCGCCGCAATGGTGGTTTCAACCTGGACTACAGCATCCCCAGCCGGTCGAGTGTGCTCCGCAGCAGCAGGGCCGCCCAGGTCCGCATCGTTTCGGGCGTGGAGGGTATCGGAATTCTCTCCCTCTCCATTTCGCGAGTGATCATCCGGGTCAGCGCTTTCGGTCCGACCGTCACCATCCGATTCCAAGTCAACCACTGCTCCGTCGTCACCGGCGTCTCGGGTGGCGATGCGATGCCGCCCGCTCCATCCTCCAAGAGGCACGTCATCAACTCGATCACCGGGTCTGACTGACTCTCCGGCTCGCGCTGAAATGCAACGCGCAGTATGCACAACGCTTGTTGTCGAACCGCGCTGGAAAATTCGCCCGAGGATGTCCTCTTGCGATAGTTGTTTGAGTCTTTCATATGCCTCCTCCAACGAAAGCTTGCTTCCCGTAACGATGTCTGTTTCACTTGTTGTCGCTCCGTCATGGTCAATCACGATGATCTGATGGTCGAACGTCGTGCCGAATCTGGCGTACATGTTTCCGTCGAGCCCGACATTCGCGCGCACGCGAAATCGACCCTCGATGTCCGCCCACCACGCGCGAAACTTCGGACGATCCAGCGCCATGCCTCGTCCAACAATGGCGACCAGTCTTCCGCCTGGCTTGAGTCGAAGCAGTGCCTGTTCGATGTGTCGGGCGCCGAAATCTGTGTTGTGACCGCGGACGCGACCCCCGGTCGCCGAGAACGGAGGGTTCATCACGATTGCGTCATAATGCCGGCCGTCTGGCAAGAGGTTATCGAGGCGCTCGGCGTCCAACGCCGTAACTGCGAAATCCTGTAATTCCAGTAGACTCTTACGGCGCTCATCGATCTCGTTGGCATCCACGTCGGTACCGGCCATTCGAGCAAGCACGGCGATGTTGCCCGTACCGGCGCTGGGTTCAAGCACCGTCATGCCGGCTCGCAGCGCGGCGGTTGTCACGACCAGAAGTGCCAATGCCGGCGGCGTACTGAACTGCTGCAACTCAACTTGCCTCTCATCGCGCCGGTTCTGTCGGGGCATCCGTCCCTGTAAAGTGAGAAGCGTCTTGTTCGCCGTTGAAAAGTCGCTGAGATCGGGTGCGGTTCGCTGGATGTAGATGTTCATTCCGGCTTCCGCTGCGTCGTACGCCTCGCGGGCGTGACCGGCGGAATGCCCAAAGACGTCGCGTGAGAATTCAGCAATTTTGTGATTATCAAAGTGCGCGTCTGGCTCGACCTGTAACAACGCCGCGAAGCGCAGGGCGAAGTCCGATGCCGAGACAGACTTAGGAGAAAACTCGATGCCTTGATTCGCCGGCTCTTGAGCGATTTCTACCTGAATCAAGTCCATGTCAGGTCGTGGTGATGCCTGCTCAGGCGGCACGCCGGGCTGCGTGTCCTCCGTTTCGGAGGACCACTCGAATTGTTGCTGTTCGTACCTCGCCAATCGCCTCCAATAATTGAAAAGTGCAGAGCCTATGCTCGTTATGGCGAGCGCTAGTCGACATGTGCCGTAACACCGCGTG
>CALLKH010000665.1 GCA_938008425.1 uncultured Planctomycetaceae bacterium
ATCTGCCGATGCTCGGCACCTACTCGGCGCGCGTCATGATCTTTGACGGGTTCTATGCCGGCGCGTGGTTCGGCACGACCTACGGCGGCACGATGGCCGGCCAGATCATCAAGGCAAAAAATATCGACATGGTCGAAAAAAAGGCCGCGGAACAGCCGGCCGCTGAGCTTCCGCCGAAACCGACGACGCAGCCGGGCAAGTAACGCCTTGAGCACGCCGCCGGCGCCCTGTTGCGCAGTTGCGCCGCTGTTGAACTTCCGGTATCCTATCAAACGATCCGCCGGTCAATCGACGGTCTGGCCCGGGGGTTGGAAGGATCGTCGTTCGGCCCGATGGCGCCTCCCGGAAAAACTCACCCCAATTGAATAATAAACAAAGATGGACCATTTTCATTACAAGAACAACGAACTTCACTGCGAAGACGTCTCAATCACGCGCCTCGTTGAAGAAGTCGGCACGCCCGCCTATGTCTATTCGAAGGCAACGCTGCTTCATCACCTTCGCGCCGTTTCGACCGCGTTCGCGCCGCTGAACCCCGTCATTTGCTACTCCATTAAGAGTTGCGCGAATCTGCATGTCTGCAAGCTGCTTCGGGAGCACGGCGCCGGCTTTGACGTCGTTTCCGGCGGGGAACTGCACCGCGCACTCGAGGCGGGCGGCGATCCGGCCAAGATCGTCTTCGCCGGCGTGGGAAAAACCGACGACGAGATTCATCGCGCCATCGACGCCAAAATCGGCTGGTTTAACGTCGAATCAGAGGCCGAACTGGCGAATCTGATCGAGATTGCAAAGGGTCGAGGCGACGTCGTCCGCGCCGCGCTGCGCGTCAATCCCGATGTCGATCCCAAGACCCACCGCTACACCTCGACCGGCAAGAAGGAATCCAAGTTCGGCGTCGATCTCGAGCGCGCCCGCCGTGTATTTACCGAGTTCGGGCGGCAGAAGCATGTCCGGCTCTGCGGAATCCACCTTCACATCGGTTCGCCCGTCAACACCGTCGAGCCCTACGTCCAGGCGATCGCCAAGACGCTGGCACTGATCGATGAACTGCGCGGCGATGGTTTCGACATCGACACGCTCGACATCGGCGGCGGCTTCGGCGCCCACTATCGCAACGAGGAGGCGCCGCCCGCGATCGCCTACGCCGAGGCGATCGTTCCCATGCTGAAGGATCGCGGGCTGGAGATCATCCTTGAGCCCGGCCGCTCCATCGCCGCCAACGCGGGGATTCTCGTGACGCGGACGCTGTATCTGAAGAATTCCGGCGATCGCGAGTTTCTCATCGTCGATGCCGGCATGAATGACCTGATCCGGCCGTCGCTTTACGAGGCATACCACTTCGTGTGGCCCGTGGCGCCGGCGCCGGGGTTCGTCACCGATCGTCGCGGCGAGCAGGTGTCAATGCCGGGGCTTATTCCGATGGACGTGGTCGGCCCGGTCTGCGAGAGCGGGGATTTCCTGGCCAAGGATCGAATGCTGCCGCCGATGAAGCGCGGGGATCTCGTCGCCATCTTCACCGCCGGCGCGTATGGCGCGGTGATGGCGAGCCACTACAACTCGCGACCGAATCCGCCCGAGGTGCTGGTCGATGGGAATGAATTCCGAATCATCCGACGGCGGGAGACCTATGACGATCTGCTGAGCGCGGAACGCATTTCCTAGCTGAAAATCAGATACCGAATGGCCGCTCGTAAAAAATAACGTCCCGGCGACGGATCGATTTGTCGATCGTCGCCGGGACGTTTTCAATTCTAATCGCCTTAGTCGAGCTTACCGGTTCGCGCGGAAGCAGTCCCGGCAATAGACCGGTCGACCCTGCGACGGCTTGAACGGCACCGTGGTCTGCGCTCCGCACTGGGCGCACACGGCGTCGAACATTTCCTTGGGGCCGCCCGCGCCGCCGCGTCCGCCGCCGCCGAAGCCGCCGCGACCACCGCCGCCGCCGCCACCGCCGAAGCCGCCGCGGCTTCCGCCGCGACTACCACCACCGCCGCCGCCGCCGCCACCACCGCTGGCTTTGCGCTTGTCACGGCAGTCTCGGCAGCGCTTGGGCTCGTTCGTGAATCCGCGCTCGGCGTAGCGGGCCTGATCTTCCGCCGAATGGACGAACTCCGTTCCGCAGTCCGAACATACGATCGTCTTGTCATCAAACGACATGGAAACAACCTCTCGTTACACACCCGCCATGGCACCGGTCATGGCCTTGGAATGGGACAAATGTTCTTGCGGGAATTGCCCAACGGAAAGGAGAGACGAGAGAGAGGTCGATTGCCATGGGGTGGAATTCGGCCTGGACTTCTGCGTCGATGCCTCTTGTGGGGAACGGCCCGCCTTGTCTCCGGGCAGTGTGGACACCCCACTGACCCGACAAAGAGCCTTAACCTTTCATGCCGCGCAACGCTGGTCGACCGGGGCTTCCGACCACCCGGAGACGCCGCATGAACCTTGCAACTCGGGAAGTATGCTATAAACCCCTGCAATGATCAAATCAAATCCGGACAGGCTCTTTCATTTCGAACGAATCCGCTTTTTGACCGCTCCGTTCGCCGCCTCGTCGCCCGACCCCTTGCCGGCACCGGCCAGAATATAATACTCGAATTGACAAGATGTTAAGATTCGACGCCGCAACAGAGGAAGGCAAAAGTGACAGGCCGGATCGGATTGACATCCCCCTGGTGCATGTCTATATAACCATGAGGAACTCCCGCCCCCTGCGTGAGCCGGTCCGCCCGCGGACCTTCCCCACCTCGCCGAGTCCCATGGAGCGCCCGCATGACCGCAACACGCGGCTTTACTTTCTTTCTTCTTGTCTCCGCATTCTGCTCAATGGGTCTGACCTGCGAAGACCCGTCTCTGACCATCACTCCGACCGAAGTTCCCAACGGCGTCGTCGGACAATCCTATACCGCCAGCTTCACGGCCGGCGGCAGTTCCAATGGAGCCTGGAGCGTCATCAGCGGCGAGCTCCCGAACGGAATGAGCCTGAACCGTGACGATGGCCGGATCACGGGTTCCCCGACCGCCGCCGGCGACAGTGAATTCACGATCGGCCTGAATCGATTCCCATTCGGCGGTTCCTCCGACCAGGCCTACCAGATCACAGTTCACCCCCGGCTGGTTGTCACGTTTTCACCAACCGTCGGCCGACAGGGAACGGAGTACGCCTACACCATTGGCGCAACCGGCGGAGTTCCGCCGTACGAATTCGATGTCATCGGTCTGCCGGCCGGCCTGACCGTGAACGCAACGACGGGCGAAATCACCGGAACGCCGATCGAACCGGAAGAAGGTCGCACCCTTGAGGTGACGGTGACAGACAGCGGTGACCCGGAGCAGTCCGAAACAGAGACGGCGACGTTTCGCATTCGACCGCCCTCCGTCGAAATCACCACGGACGTACTGCCCCCCGGTCGCGTGACCGTCAACTACGACGAAGAAATTGAGATTGAAAACGGCCAGTCGCCGTTCACGTTCGAAGTCACCGACGGCGTTCTTCCGCCCGGACTTGCACTGCCTGACAGCCAGTCCAACGGTCGCATCACCGGCGTTCCCACGGAGGCCGATACGTTCACCTTCACGATCACCGTCACCGACAGCGACGATCCATCCAGCTCTGATTCCAAACAGTACACCATCACGATCGCACCCGAATAGCGACCCTCAACCCCCTCGCCTATCATCCAAAATCAAGTCCTCGCCCCTGGAGACTGACGAATGTTGAAGTACCTCCCCCTCCTTGCGTGCGCGCTGATTGTCTGCTCTGGGCAGACCTGCGGCATCAACATCAACCCCATTCAGCGTGTTCCACTGAACGACGCCGACGCCGAAGTCACCATCTCGCGTGACAGCGTCGACAACGACGCCCGCGTGGTGGCCGAGATCACACGCGGGTTGGCACTGGTCCGCCTCGAGGAGGATCAGAACGTGGCCGCCA
>CALLKH010000666.1 GCA_938008425.1 uncultured Planctomycetaceae bacterium
GCCCCGACATCGCAACCGACGACCGCATCCGCAGACGCCGCTGTCGCGTCACAACCGGCGGCCACCACCCAGCCCGTTGAAGAATACACGTTCGGATTTCAGGCGCTGTGGGAAGGCTGGGCCGACTATCTCGACGAGGCCGATCGTTATCCGAGGGCGGTTCGGCTCGAACATCTGCTCAAGAAAGTCGAAGGCACGCTCATCGGAACGCTGCTCGAAAACGCGATGCAGTTCGTGAAGACCACCGAGTTCAATGCCTTGATGTTCGACCTGGCGAAACGACTCGCGGTGGGCGGCTTCACCGTCATCAACGTCGCGGTTGAAATGCTGCTCGGCACCACGGTGATCCTGATTATTCTGCTGTATCTCGTGTTCATGCTGCTCGACTTCCCGAAATACCAGGAAACATGGAGAACGTTCATCCCGACGCATTATCGCGAGGACATTGTCGGTTTCCTGCGCGAATTTGAAGCGGTGCTCCGCCGCTACTTCCGCGGGCAGTTCATCGTCGCCGCGATCTCCGGCGTCATGTACGCGGTCGGCTTCTCCCTGATCGGGCTCCCGATGGCGGTTCCCTTCGGCCTGTTCATCGGCGTGCTTACGATGGTCCCCTACCTGCCGATGCTCGCACTCGTGCCGGGCGTGATGCTCGTCATCCTGCGTTCGATCGGCGGCGACAGCAGCCTCATCGGCTCGTTCATCTGGCTCGGCGTGGTCTATGTCGCGGTCCAGATCGTGCAGGAAGGCCTCGTGGTTCCCCGGGTGATGGGACAGGCGACCGGCCTGAGCCCCGTGGCCATCATCCTCGGCCTCTTGATCTGCTCCAAGCTGCTTGGGTTCCTCGGTCTCGTTCTCGCAATCCCCATCACCTGTCTGGCGGTCGCGTACTATCGCCGATTCGTGCTGCGACACACGATTTCCGAGACCAACCTGAGCGACGCACCACCCGCATAGCGCGGTTCACGGGCTGCGATCTTTCGCGCGGAGCCGTTTTCCCCTGTCATCAGCGCCCGGGGGTGAAACCTCGGCCGATTCGGGTTATCCTGTCGTCATTCTCGCCTGCGTTGATCAGTTCTCACGCTCAACGGGGCGCCGAAGCATTCAAGGGAGACCTGCATCATGTCAGACAACGGTCGTGAACAAATCGCCGCACTCGAACCCAGGGCCGTCTGGTCGATTTTCGCCGAGATGACAACCGTTCCCCGCCCTTCCAAGCACGAGGAGAAAATTCGCGCCCACGTGAAGGCCTTCGCCGAGAAGCACAAGCTCGCGTGCAAGGAGGAGAAGGTCGGCAACCTGATCATCACCGTGCCCGCCTCGCCGGGCCACGAGAAGGCCGAACTGACCGTTCTTCAGGCCCACCTCGACATGGTGTGCGAGAAGAACCGCGACACCCAGTTTGACTGGGACAAGGACGCGCTTCGCGTCAAGATCGACAAGGACGAGAAAACCGGCGAGCGAATCGTCCGCGCAGAGGGAACCACGCTCGGCGCCGATAACGGCATCGGCGCCGCCATGGCGCTGGCCGTCGCGACGTCGAAGGAAGTCGTTCACGGTCCGCTGGAGCTGCTTCTCACCATCGACGAAGAAGCCGGCATGACTGGCGCCAAGGCGCTCATGCCCGATTCGTTCAAAGGCCGACGGCTGATCAACCTCGACTCCGAGGAAGACTACGCCCTCTACATCGGCTGCGCGGGCGGGTGTGACACCAACCTGACATGGCACCTCGACGCGACGCCCCCCGCCTCGGGCGAGGAGACCTGCCGCGTGGTGGTCGAAGGTCTTCGCGGCGGCCACTCCGGCTGCGACATTCATGAAGGCCGGGCCAACGCGATCCGGCTGCTCACGCGAACCCTCTGCGGCGCCGGCGTCAGCGGACTTCGCACCGGCGAATTCATCGGCGGCAGCAAGCGAAACGCCATCCCCCGCGAGGCCCACGCGCTCGTCGCCGGTCC
>CALLKH010000667.1 GCA_938008425.1 uncultured Planctomycetaceae bacterium
TGGAGAAGACCCAGATCCAGCGAGATCAGCTTCACGCCCTTGAGCGTCGGCGGCACATCGCCTTCAACGATTCGAAGCGCGAGCCCTTCGACGATGGCGGTCTTACCCGTTCCCGGCTCGCCGACAAGAATCGGGTTGTTCTTTCGGCGTCGGGCGAAGATGTCGATCATCTGCCGGATTTCCTGGTCGCGGCCGAAGACCGGGTCGATCTCTCCTGCCGACGCCTTGGCGGTCAGATCGATCGTGAACTGTTCGAGCGCGCCGCCTCCGCCCGCGGGTCCGCCGGCGCCGCCGGGACCGCGCTCGCCCTGGGCGCTCTCCGAAGAACCGAGCACGATCTCGTGGAAATGATCCCGGAACTGATCGACGTCAATGCGCTGCAACTCGGAGGAATGCTCGTTCGCCACCACGTGCTGCGGATTCAGCGCCATCGCGAGAATGAGCAGCCCGGTTCGAATCTGTTCGAAGCCGAATTCGTCCGCCATCACGGCGGCCGACTGGATCAACTCCTTCAGGCGCGGCGAGACCACCGGGCGGCCGTGATGGCCGGTCGGCAGATGATCCAGCACGCGCTGCACGCCGCGACGAAGCGGCGCCCGGTCGATCTTGAAGGTTGAGAAGACCTGCTGCACGTCTCCGGTCGTTTCGTCCAACAGGCGCATGAGCAGGTGATCGGGGGTGATTTCGTAGTGTGCGCGCGATGCGCAGAGCGACGTGGCGCCCTGCAAGTGTCGGACGCAGTGTTCGTCGAATCGCCCGATGAGCGATCGAAAGTCCTGTGCGGAGGTCTCTGGCGGCATTGCTTAATTTCCCTCTGATCGGTTGCGACCGACAGTCACGGTTTCGCGATCGGAAGCGCCAGCGCCGACCGCGTGCGAGGAACGTGAACCCGTCGAAGCGGGCCTGCCGCCCGCCTTCGACATGAAGCGAGACGCGGCGCAGGAGGCCTCGCTGAAAACGACGGAAGTCTCGGGCACGTCGCGCGTACGCACCCAACTGGTCAGGCCGAGCCGGCCGGCGCTGTCGCCGGACCCCAGCCGCATTTCGGGCACGGCGCCCGCCTCCAGTTTCACCTCGATCGTGAACTGAAGCGGATCGCCGCAGTAGAACTTGACGAGAGATCGCATTTGATAGTGGGCCTCGCCATCCGGCAGCAACTGCAGATAGGTCTCCCAGTTCACCGGGGCGATCCGGATCGTGAACGCGCCGCTTAAATCGAAAACCTGCTCTCCGACCGTCAGATCCTCGCCGAGCCGGCTGTTGGCCATGCCCATGGAGTTAAAGTCCTCGCGCGGAAGCGGCACCCACCGGCCGACATGCTGATCCACGCGGAACTTCAGAAAGTGATCCCAGTAATCATTCAACAGGCCCTCCAACGATACCGCCGAGCGCGGATGTTGTGTCAATAGGCCGACATAACGCAGCATGCGAATCGGCTCCACGCCGATCCGCTCGTAGTTGACATCCGGCGTCAGCCCCGTCAGCCGCAGCAGGTACCGCGTCATCTCATCGCGGCCGCGAACCCCGAAGTTCACGTCGAATCGATACTTCGTCCACGCGCGGTAGAAATACGACACCAGGCGATGATGAAACAGGTCCAGAAAATCCCGCACCGGCGACGATCGTGCCGTCGAAAGATCGTCGAACGACCGTTCACGGGACTCGTCCTCGCTCTCCGCCGCCGACGCACGGCGCTCCGCCAGAGCGTCGGTGTTCGAGTACCCCGGAATGTCTCCGGCCTCCGGATCGACGGATCGAAGGATGCGAAACGCCATGTGAAGGGGCAGCGGCGTCGCAACGCCGTAGAGGCCCATGAAGGTGACATCGAATCTCAAGACCGGATTTGCGTCGGCCATCATGTCCAGCGCCTTGATGCGCTTAAGGTCGGTGGAAGGAAAACCGACCATGACATGCGGTCGGAAGCGGATCATCTCGTCTGACACCGGCCCTCGGCCGCCGACGACCGCCTTCGGCACGCCGTGGCGCTCGAGCAGCCAGACCGCGCGAAAGAAGTCGAATTCCCATCCGCGGCTGATCAGGCGCTCGTAGAGCGCCTGGCCGGCAAACTGATGAGCCTGACTGTCCTCGCTTGCGCGTTGCATGGGTCTAACGAATCTCCGCGGGAGAGGACTGCTCACCCCATCGTGGCGCGAAAGTATATCGCTGCCCGCCGCGCGTCAGTCGGAGGTTGAGCTGGGTGAATGAATTCAGCGTGACGTAGAGCCCGAAGAACCGATCGAGGATCGTCGCGAACAGATAGGCATCGCCCTCGCCTGCGAAGTGATCCTCGTTCAACTCAAGATCGATCTGTACGCCGCGAATCGGCGCGCCGCGCACCATGCGCTCCTTGTACTGGGAGGTCAGTGAGACGATTCCGTCGAGAAGCCGCTGATGTGACATGGCCGCCTGCGCGTCATACTCCGACTGAAAATCATAGACGCGAAGCAGTTCCTTGAACCGCTCGGCGTTGACGAGCGACACATAGTTCAGCGACATGTGCGAAATCAGCCGCCAGTGAAGCTCCTTGCCGATCGGCGGTGGAATCGTGGCGCTCGGCTTTCTCAGGTTTCGAAATTTCACGCCGGAAGGCGTCGAGTCCGTCGGTTCCCGGATGTCGCCGGCCCGCAGCGCCGACGGCAACTCCCGGTTCGTGCACATCATATCGATCGAGATGGTTTCCTCCGCAGGCAGGACCCCCGCGCGACCGCCCGCGACGAGCGAAATGTAACAATCCGTCCCCTGGCGCGGATCGTCGGTGAGCACATCCATGACGCGACGCGTCTGGTAGTATGTTGCGCTCAGCGCGTCGTTCGACGTCAGATGATTGAATGAATAGAAGGGCTTGAATTCCCGCGATTCCATGCCGGCCGCGAATTTCAGTCCATAAACCCGGTCGATCGAGAACACCTCCGCATGACGCCGGTCGGCGATTCCCGTCTTTGACGGCTGGATGAGATACTCCACCCGGTCGTGCTTGAGCTTGATCGGATCGGCCGCGTGCTCAAAGAGATTGACGATCGGCACGCAATGCAGCCGGACATTCTCCCGCGACATGAGCGGAAGCGTCTCCGGCCGATGGTTGAAGGTGAACGCGATTTCAATCGACTGCGTCAGCTCCAGCCGCGACACGGCGCGATGAAGCCCCTTCACATCAAAGAACAGAAACCGATCCTTGAATGCGTAATATTCCTGAAGCAGCCGGTAGCCCGCGAAGGCATGCGAGGGGTACGGCAGCACCGCATCCGAGCGATCCATGCCGGCGGCCGATACGCTGCTCGACGGCAGAATCTCCTCGCGCCGATCGTGCCGGCTGGAGCCGTCGCTGATGGTGATATGATCGAGATGCCCGAGCAGGAGGTGATAAAGCACGAAGGCGTTGCGATATTCGCCCGTCAGATGGAATCGCACCGATTCGAGTTCGAGCCCCTCAAGCTCGACCTTGGGCGCCGTCTCCAGTCGCAAGACCAGCCGGACCGGCTTTGCCGCCGCCGACTCCAGCGCCACCTCGCGAAGGGTCCAGGGCCTGACAACCACGTCCCACGCCGATTGATAGCGGCATCGCGTTCCGTCGATCTGAATGCTGGCGAATTCTGAGCCCTTCGGCACCCCCAGGGGCGCCTGCATGCCCTCCATTTCGGGCAGAAGCTCCAGGACCGTCATCGAAGGAATCGGCCGCAGATAGTGCGGCCAGAGGAGTGACATCATGCTGGCAGTGAATTCCGGCAGTTCGTCGTCGAGCTTCTGGCGAATTCGCCCGCACAGAAACGCCACGCCCTCGAGCAATCGCTCGACGTCAGGATCCGCCCCGCGATCCGAGAGCATTCTCGCGATCTGCGGATTGACCCTGGCGAACTCCGGGCCGACTTCCCGAAGGTACTGGAGTTCATCCTGGTAGTAGGTGTTCTTCACCGTTTAACCCGATCCGGACCATGGCCGAAATAAAACCCGTCGCCCGCATCGCTTGGATTCGGGCACGGAACGATCACCCGCCGTACTTTTCGTCAGCCTTCCACGTCGAATTGTCCGGTCGCCCGAACCGCCGTTTCATACCAGACGCGATGCTCACCCGTGCGGGCCAGGAGCACCGCGTCGACGCGAAAGACGAGAGACTGCGCCGTGCTGGCCTCCTGCTGCAAAGTCACGCTGACCCGCCTGAGCCTGGGTTCATATTTCTCGACGGTCGCGCGAATCGCATCCTGAAGACGCTGCACGTAATTCTCGACGCCCGCCGTGATATCCGTCATCGCCGGCAGGCCGTAGTCCGGCTGGGCTTCGCTGATGCCCTGCCGCGAATTCAGAAGCCGGCCGAGATTCAACCGGACCGACTCCATGATCGCTTCCAGGTTTTCAGCGGTCGTGTCGCCGCGCACACCGCGCGTCCGTTCGGCCGGATCTGAAAGCCGATCCAAGAGCGTTTTTTCTCGCCCCATCCAGTCACGTCCTTGTCAACATCGAGAACGTCCGGGCCGGGCGTCGCGCGCATCACTGCGCGCGACGCCGGCCGACGAACGAATGCGGGATCGCTGCTGACGAAGAGGATTACATGTTCGGCGAGCGCCACTGATCCATTTCGACGACGCTGTCCGGCAGCCAGTTCCACTCGATCTGCTCGTAGGCGAAGCTGTACTGCACCATGTGTCGATAGGGCTCGTTCGTCGGAACGAAGCTCATCGGCATGTACGGGCGAACGTCGACCACGCGCGCGTTGGTGAGCGTGATCGTGTAGTACTTCTGTTCGGCGCGGGTCTTCGGGTCGATTCGATAGAAATCGAGAACCGCCGTCTTGAGGTTCTGAGCCGTGCAAAGCGCCTTGAACAGGCCCGGGTTGGCCTTGTCGATCTGGCACACGACGCGCAGCGGGCTGTGAACGCGCACGCCGGTCGGCATGCCGTCCTCCTCGCGGATCGGGCTGTGCACATAGTGCTCGATTTCATAGACGTCGATCGAATCCGCGCGTCCCGACTTTTCCGACGAGCCCGGATACTCCGAAATGGTCAAATTACATGGTGTTGGCATGACTCAAACTCCCTCAGAACAGGTTTCATTGCCGGAAGCATTACGCGCGATCCCGGCTTCACATCCATATAACGTAATCGGCCCTACGTTCCCCCACCGATCTTCCCACTGTCGAGACCGCCTCCGTGTCGCGGACGGCGGTCTCCAACCGTAAACGCGATTCGCACCTGATTATGACGACCTTCGTCACAAAGAGGCTAATATTCGATTTTTTCAAAACGGACTGCGGGATTTTTCCGCACGGCGCGGGGAGAGATGAGGCTCGCGCCGGAGTCCGTCGGCTTCATGCGCCCGAAATATTCGATCAGGCCGGCGGCGGATCAAACTGTCCCACCATCGACAACTGGATTTCAACGCCCTTGAGCTTGAAGTGCGGAATCATCTGCACCTCAGACTTGAACATGCCCGGCTTGCCGGGAACCGGCGTCGCCGTGACCTGGATCTCCTTCAGCGGATACTTCGCCGCGAGCGTGTCATCAAGCGTGCCCTGCCGGCAGTACTGCTTGAGCCACGTGTTAATCTCGTTGGTCATCTTTTCGGCGTCCATGACCCGACCCATGTTCTCGCGCCAGATCACCTTCAGGAAGTGGGCGACGCGGCAGGAGATCATGAGGTACGGCAGCGCCATGCCCAGTCTCGCACGGGTCTCGTCTTCCTTGCCCTCGGCCGTGTCGGGGAATTTACCGACGCGCTTGACCGACGGGGCGTCGAAGAACGCCGCGTTGTCGCTGCCCTTTCGCATGACCAGCGGCGTGAAGCCGAAGTTGCACAGATCGACGTCCATGTCTTCCGAGATGAGCGTCTCGGTCGGAATCTTCGTCTGGATCTGGCCGGTGGCCTCATACTGGTGCAACGGCAGATTGGGAACCGCGCCGCCGCTGTTCGGTCCGACCATGCTGTTGTACCAGCCGTAGTT
>CALLKH010000668.1 GCA_938008425.1 uncultured Planctomycetaceae bacterium
AGCAGCAGATGTGCCAATCCACCGTCACCGGCTCGACGTGTTATCCGCTGGCGGTCGTCTATGACCCCACGTCTCCAAACCTGATCCGGGCCACTGACTGTTCGTGCGTCCTGCCCGGCGAATGCGGCGCCGTCGACGTTCAGGGCGATATCGTGCGTTGCGCCGGCACCTGCCCTGTTCCTCCCGCCGGCAACGCCTGCATGATTTTCGCCGACGGCCAGCCGACCGGCCAATCCTTCGCCATCTTCACTCAATACCCGCCCGGAACCGTATTCACCTGCAACTGTGCACCCGACACCGGGCCGGTCTGTCAGCCGCGCGCCGATGGCCAGGGCTGCACGCAGGTTCAGTGTCCTGATCCGAATCAAGCCTGCCAGCCGCGCTGCGTCCGAACCGACGCCACCGGCGCCATCACCGTCATCGACTGCGACTGCCGCAATTCGTTCGAGTGCCATGTTCAGGTCGTGCCCGGCGCGCCGCCGTTCTGCGAAGGCCAGTGCCCGCCGGGACAGGTCTGCGTGAGGTTTGTCACCGTTGATCCCGTCGACGGTTCGACGATCATCTGCTGCGATTGTCAGCCCGATGACCAGACCTGCGGCCCCGAGCCCGACGGATCGGCCTGCAAGCCGGTCGCCTGTCCGGTTCCCGGCGAGGAGTGCCAGCCCAAGTGTCTGACCGTGGGCTTCGACGGCACGATCACCGTCGATCAGTGCGAGTGCGGCAGCCCGAATCTCTGCCATGCGGAAATGGGGCCCGCGGGTCCGATCTGCGTCGGCGGCTGCCCGCCGGGCCAGGTCTGCATCCAGCGGGTTTACACCACACCCAACGGCACCCAATACTGCTGCGAATGCGTTGACGATCCCCCGGACTGTGAACCCACCACCGACGGCCAGAGCTGCAAGCCCTTCAACTGCCCGGTCGCGGGTGAGACCTGTCGCCCACGCTGCGCCCGATTCAACCCGGCCACCGGCGAGTACCTGGTCGTCGATTGCGATTGCAGAACCGACGATGAATGCCACGTCGAGTTCGTACCCGGCGCGCTTCCGATGTGCCAGGGCAACTGCCCTCCGGGAACATACTGCGTGGAGAACGTCATTCAGAACGCGGACGGTTCCTTCGAGATTTGCTGCGACTGCCTGCCCCTCGAGTGCGAATGCCCGGGCGACATGAACGGCGACGGCGTCATCAACGGCGCCGACATCCAGGGATTCGTCAACTGCTTCCTCAACATCCCGACGCCCGCCAACAACTGCAATTGCGCGGACATCAACGAGGACGGCATCATCAACCTGGCCGATCTTGCCCTGTTCGTTCAGCGCATGCTCAACAAGGAATCCTGCGACCCGACGCCGTGCTGCCCGGCGGAAGACTTGAACCTCAGCCTCACGACGGGTGTGGATGACAACAACAACCTGATTCCGATCGGCACGAACGACGACCAGTGGGTCGTGACCTGCGAGCCGAACGCGGGCGGCGTCCTGCCGCGGCCGGCGGTGATCATCGCACCGCATCCGGCGTGGCAGACGATTCCGGGCTCGCGCTGGATCAGCGCCAACGCCACGGGCCCGAACGGAACATACTGCTACGAGTTCTGCTTCTGCCTCGATGAGCGATTCAAGAACCCGATGCTCACGCTCATCACCCGCGCCGATGACACCGCCCAGATCTACCTGAACGGCAACTTCATCGGCAACGCAGGACCGTTCAACGGCCCGGCGGTGACGGTTTCCACCAGCAACCCCGCATACTTCCGACCGGGAGAGAATTGCGTTCGCGTCGTTTGCCAGAACATCGGCGGCGTCGTGACCGGCATCAACATGCTCGGATCCGTCACGGCGCGTGATGGAAAGTGCTGCTGCCCGCCGGCGGACTTGCAGAAGTCTGTCGACACCGGCGTGGACGACAACTCCAACGGATTGATTCCGTTCGGCGCCAATGACGACACCTGGACCGTCACCGTCGATGCGAGCGGCGGCTCGGTGCCCCGCCCGGCGACCGTCATCAACGCCCACCCGGCGTGGCTGACCATTCCGGGCACGCGGTGGATCAGCGCCAACGCGACAGGCCCCAACGGCCTCTACGTCTTCAGGCACTGCTTCTGTCTCGATCCGAGATTCGAGAATCCGGTCCTTGACCTGTATCTCCGGGCCGACGACGCGGCGACGGTCTGGCTCAATGGTGTTCAGGTTGGTGCGACACCGAACGGCTGGGCCTTTAACACGCCACAGCCGACGCATGTGCTGGTCACTAATCCCGCGCTGTTCAGGGCATGCGAGAACTGCATCGAGGTTCGAGTGATCAACGGCGGCGGCGTCGTTACCGGCTTCAACATGACCGGTACGATCCGGGCGAAGAACGGCCGCTGCTGCGACGATCGACGCTACTCCTGCTGCATGCCGGACGGCACCTGCATTCCGCTTCTTCCGCCGGCGACCCAGTGTCCGCAGGGCGGCATCCGGTTCAACGGCCCCTGCCAGGGCGTTCGGGCCTGCTGTCTGCCGGACGGCAGTTGCACGCCGCTCGACGTACGGTGCTGCGAACTGGCCGGCGGCTCGCCGCTTCCGGCGGGCGTCTTCTGCTCCACCGGCGCGCCCCAGGCGTGCTGCATCGAGACCGCCGTGGGAACGACCTGCCGCGACGTCGAACCGTTCTGCTGCGAATTCCTCTACGGTGGAACGCCGCAGGGTCCCGGTACGACGTGCCAGGGCGACCTGAACGGCAACGGCATCGACGACGCCTGCGAACCGCAGCCGCCGCTTTCATGCTGCCGCCCGGACGGCACCTGCATCAACCTGCCCGCGGGTGTGAGCGTGTGTCCGGACGGATCTCCGCCGTTTACCGGTCCCTGCCAGACCCCGGTGCCCTGCTGTCTTCCCAACGGCACCTGCCAGCCGCTTGAGCCGAAGTGCTGTGAGCGTGCGGGCGGATCGCCGCTGCCGGCGGGCGTCGCCTGCTCCACCGCGGCGCCGCAGGCCTGCTGCATCGAAACGGCGACCGGCGGAACGATCTGCCGAACGGTCAATCCGGCCTGCTGCCAGTTCCTCTACGGCGGAACGCCGCAGGGTCCCGGCACCTCGTGTCTCGGCGATCTGAACGGCAACGGCATCGATGACCGGTGCGAGCCGCAGCCGCCGCTGTCGTGCTGCCTGCCGGACGGCACCTGTGTGGACCTTCTGCCGGGCAACACGCACTGCAAGGACGGTTCACCGCCGTTCACCGGTCCGTGCCAGCCGTTCGTCGCCTGCTGTCTGCCGGACGGCACTTGCCAGATGCTCGAACCGCGATGCTGCCAGCGGGCCGGCGGAACGGCCATGCCTGCGGGCGTCACCTGCACCGGCGCCAAGGAGGCGTGCTGCATCACCACCGCGGCCGGTGGAACGATCTGTCGCGATGTTGATCCGGTCTGCTGCCAGACGGTCTATGGCGGGGCGCCGCAGGGACCCGGCACGGCTTGCCAGGGCGACGCCAACCAGAATGGCGTCGATGATGCCTGCGAACCGCCGCCGATGTGCGGACCGGACCCGTTCTATCCCCGATGCCTGCCGACGGCATGCCCGGAGCCCGGCCAGGAGTGCCTCCCGCGCTGCGTGATTGTCGAACCGGCGACGCAGCAGGTGATTTCCGTCGCGGACTGCCGATGCAAGTCTCCGAACGAGTGCCACATCGCGCTGTCGCCCGCGCCGGTGACATACTCGTGCATCGGCGGGTGCCCGCCCGGCGAGGTCTGCGTGACCACCACGACGATCACACCGGACGGCCTGGAGATGGTCTGCTGCGAATGCGTACCGGATCAGTCGCAGGTTTGTCCGCTTGCGACCAACATCGGCGGTCAGCTCTGCGCAAGCCACCAGTCCGTCGAATGTCAGACGACCGCCCCCGATCCGAATCGATTTTGCGGTCCGACGCTGATCATCACGAATGGTCCCGGCGGCGGCATATTTGCCGAACAGTGCGCCTGCACGACCTCCGAGTTCTGCGGCGGTGTCAGCGTGATCCCCGACGGCACCGGAAACTACTTCCTCCGATGCCCGGGTTCATGCGTCCCTCCGCAATCGGGCGCCTGTCGCCTCATTGTGAACGGCGCCATCGTTCCGAACGCACAGGTGAATACGGCGAATCTTCCCGCAGGCAGTTCGGTTCGCTGCGGCTGTGCTCAGTAAACCTCTGCGGCGCTGATCGGCCGCTGATCTAGGAAAAACACTTATGCTCGTTCCCGCTCGGTCTCTCAGGAGGCCGGGCGGGAACGTTTTTTTGGTGAACATTGGGATAGCGGTCCGTGAAGGGCCGTTCTTTCGCTCCTTCCGACTCGCGACGATGTCCGCAGGACCTGGAATCCAACGATTCCCCTCGGAGTCGGTGGGTCCGAAACATTGAATCCACACCGCCAGACCGTTACGATGAACTCGCTTTCAGGGGAATCCCGCCCGGACGCCTCGCGAATATGTCATCAACTGGCATGGTGCGGAGCTTGGACTGGGCGGACGCGAAAGAAGGGGAAAGGTGCCATGTTCGCATCGCCACGGGCAACGCGTGCCCTGTTTGGTTGTAGTCTTGCCATTTTCGGCGTCCTTGCGGTTTCGTCCACGAGTCCTGTTCAAGCCGGGGGCCCATCGCCCACGCCGCTTCCAACCTCCGTCAGCAATTATTTCATTCGCGGCACCCAGCCCAACATGCTGGACGAACCGATTCAGACGCCGGATGACTGCGGCGCCTGCCACGGCGGTCTGCCCAATAACAAGTCTGACTGGGAAGGCAGCCTGATGGCCCAGGCGGCACGGGATCCCCTCTTCTATGCCGCGCTGGACATTGCCGAGCACGACTCGCCGGGCATCGGTGACTCCTGCCTTCGCTGCCATGCGCCGCAAGGCTGGCTGGAGGGCCGGGCCAACCCGACAGACGGCTCGCTCCTGGACTTCAATGATCGCCGGGGCGTGTCCTGCGCCGTCTGCCATCGCCAGGTGGATCCATTTGCGAGCGCGGGCGACACCCCCGTGGATGCTGTCATCCGAACGGCACTCGGCGGCAACCTTCCCGTGCAATCGCTCGATCTCAACATGCAGCCCGGTTACATCGGCAACGGCGGATTCGTCATCGATCCCTTCAATCGCATTCGCGGGCCGTTTCCGGTTCACAACGGTCCACCGGGATCGGCCGTTCCGCCCGCCACGAACTGTAACTTCTTTCACAACGGGTTCCTCGGGCAGCCGGCGTATGAATCGTCGCTCTTCACCCGCGCCGAGGCCTGCGCGGCGTGCCACGATGTCAGCACGCCGCACTTCATCCGGAATTCCACGACCGGCGATTTCGAGTTCGCCGGCGCGGGTGTCACGGAGCCGAACAGCAACAAGTACCGCATGTTCCCGCAGCAGCGCACGTTCAGCGAATGGCTTCGCAGCGATTTTGCGACGGCCGGCGTCGACATGAACGGCCGGTTCGGCGGCAACGGCCAGCAGATCGTCCGCGACTGCATGGACTGCCACATGCCGAGGGCCGACGGCTTCATGTGCGATCTGCTGCCGGTGACGCGATCGGACATCGGGCGTCACTTCCTCAGCGGCGCGGCGACATGGATTCTTGATGCCGTGGCGAGGGCATACGGCCCATTCGGCACCTTTGAAATCAATTTCGACGAGGAACTGAGCATTTATGAGAGCATCACGCGCAACGAAAAGATGTTGAAGTGCGCCGCGGACCTCGACGTCGCCGTGGACACCTCGACCACACCGGGGACGCCCCAGCTTCGCGTCCGCGTCATCAATCAGACGGGCCACAAGCTGCCGACGGGCTTCCCAGAAGGCCGGCGCATGTGGATCAACGTCGAATTCTACAGCGACTGCCTCAGCGGCGACGGGTCGCCGATCCGAGTTCACGGCGCGTATGACGCCGGCACCAGTACGCTCGATGCGGCATCGACCAAGGTCTATGAGGCAAAGGTCGGGCCTGATCCCGCACTGGGCAACACGGTCAACCTGCCCGCCGGGCCGTCGTTTCACGTCGCCCTGTCCAACAAGATCTACAAGGACAACCGCATCCCGCCGCGCGGATTTACCAACGCCGCGTACACCGCCATCAACGCGGAGCCGGTGGCCACGGCCTACGCCGACGGCCAATTCTGGGACGACACCCTGTTCCCGATTCCGCCGGCGACCACCGGCGTGCGAGTACGGCTGTTCTACGAGTCCGCGACGCGCGAGTTTATCGAATTTCTTCGCGACAAGAATCCGAACGCGCCGCAGCCGGAGAATCGCGGCCAGTTCCTTTACGACCTCTGGAACAACGGCGGAAGTCCGCCGCAGCCTGAATTGATGGCGAGTTTCCCGCCGACGGAAGCCAGTGACGACGGGCTGCCCCCCTGCACCCTTCCGACGGCCGATCTTCAACTGCTGGATCCCGACGGCGACGGCATCTTCGCCCTCTCGCGTCGCGGCGACTTCAACAATGACATGGTCATCGACGAGGAAGATATCGCGGCCTTCGTACAGCTGGTGCTCAGCAAGCCGAACGATCCGGCGTCGCGCTGCGCGGCCGACTTCAACGACGATGATTCGATCGACGGCGCGGACATCCAGGACTTTGTGGATCTGATGACAAATCCCTGACGCTCATCGCCGCGGTTCCCATTCTATCAATGCGCCTCCGATGGTCGAAGATCGATCCGCGCCCGCTTCGGATTCCAATCAACCGCGTAGGCGATTGGACGTTGTAAAAACGAAGGGCGGGCGAAACGCTCTTCGCGCGTCGCCCGCCCGTTCGACCTTCCACTCAATGAACGACGTCGCTCGCCGTCCATCCGTGAGCATCACGGCTGCGGTTCAACCACCCAGATCTGCCGCGGAGCGCTGAGCCGGGAATCGGTGCCCATGATCGTCGTATCCGGCGTCACGTTGCCGTCGAGCAGGTTGATGTCGATGAGCTTGTGAAGTGCGTGGTTATTTCGATCGGTGACATAGCCCACGCCGTTCGAATCAACCCAGATGCCGGAGAGCCCGACATTCACGCCGGCGAAAGTCAGCGTCGCATCGGGCGTCACCGTGCCGTTCTTCGTCGCCGCGGCCTCCACGACAAAGACCTTGTCCGAGTTGTCCACGATGTACAAATTTCCGCCTGAATCGACGGCGATGTCCTCGATGCCGCCCCACGACATGCTCTCGATGACGCCATCGGGGTTTACTTCGCCGGTGGCCGTCTCTGGGCTGGTGTAGACGAGGATCCTGCTGCGGTTGACGTTCAAGCCGGAAGTATCGACGACATAAAGATTGCCGTTGGTGTCCAGCCACATGGCGTCGATCGTCATCTGCGTCGCGAACGACGGCGCACGGTCGGCCGGGTTGAACATGCGATCCGGCGCGATGTTGCCGTCGAAACCGGCAGCCGAGACATCGTTGAAGACGAGAATGCCCTGGCCGGCAGAGATGTTGCCGACGTAGAGATTGTCTGTTGCGGCGTCATAGGCGAAGGAAATGGGATCGATCAGCAACGTATTGTTGCCGTCCACGATGCGATCGGCGAGGACGTCGCCGGTGACGGTCAGCGCGTCGTCGTGAACGGTCAGCCCGCCGTTCTGGCGACTGACGATCATGACGTTGCGGTCGGTGACGGCGATCGAGCGTGGCTGGAAGATGTTCGTGGTTCCGCCGACCGGCAGCTCGGTCGTCGGCTCAACCTCACCATCGGCCAGGGCCGCGTTGAAGTAGCTGGTGATCCTCGCGTTGTTGTTCACGACGAAGATCGTCGGCGCGGTGTTGTCGTTGTTATTATTGTTGTTGTTATTGTTATTGTTGTTCCCGTTGTTGTTATTGTTGTTGTTATTGTTCATGGTTTCGCAGCCCACCACGACCATCGCGAGCGCCATGGGCAGGACGAACCATCGGCCGGTTGGGAAAAAAAATCGCCGCATCTTGTAACTCCTTTGATGAAGAATGAAGCCCTTGGGAACCGTGCTTCTCGTTCCGTCGAATGAGCGCCGAATGGGCGCCGGATGGGTCGACGACATCAACGAGTGACACCCAGACACGATCCCTTACCCCTGAATACGCGAATCGTATCCAGAACCCTTGATCAAGCTACAAAAAGTTTCCAACGCCCGACGGCTTCGGGAGTTAAGACGGAGGCGACGCACGAGTCGTAAAAAAAAAACGCTCCGGCGTTTAACCGGAGCGCTTTAAGGATCTGGCAGTAATCGGCGATTCGCCTCCCGGCGAACCTGGACTAGCTCAAGGGGGTGCTCGTACCGGCCCCGCCGGTCAGGGGGTTGCTCAGCACGCTGCCGAGCGGATTGCCGCCTGAACCCAGAAGGCCGCCCAGCGAGTTGGTCCCGGTGATGAGCAGGCTCAAGCTGTCCACGAGATTCGTGATGATGTCCACGAACTGGAGGAACAAGAGGTCGAACGTTTCGCGGACCCAGGGCGTATCGTCGGGAATATTCCCGTCAAAGGGGTCCAGCGTTCCCGCCTGAATCGCGATCGCCTGCTGTGTATAGTTACCCGGCGCACGAGCCTGAAGCGCGGAGCCGGAGGTGGTCGTGAATTGATTGGTCACGATCGGCTGACGCGTGCCGCTGGGCTGCGTGGTCTGAGCGTGATTGGAATCGACGGCGAACAGGACCAGCGCCGTGGCGATCGCGAACAATGCCGGCTTGCGCAGAAAATGCCGAACAGTCTTGCTGAGCATGTCTGAATCTCCCCAATAAAACATTGCGAGGCTCCACCGATCCCAGATGGATGGCGGAGTCAGGCACATTATACATCGACCGATCGAGAAGGTCGCGTTTGATGAGGATGAAAGCCCGGCCGGCTTGGCGAAAAACGGGGCAGAAAATGCCCGCCGGAGGGATTGGCCTTAACCTCAAGACAGACCGATACTTGGGCTCAATCAAAGGGAATAGGCCGGACGCGATGGCTCATGGCGTAAGGTATCGGGCCGGAATGGAATTGAATTGCCCAGTTGGGGAATGTCAGGCCTTCTTGTCCTTGGCGGAATCCCCGTCGCCGTTTCCGCCGCTGCCGGGGGTGAGAACGCGCTGGATGGCCGCTTTCGAGAAGGTGATCTTGGTGTTGCTGGACTCGTCCACTTTGAGCGTGATTTCGTCGTCGCGCACGGCCGTCACGATGCCGATGATGCCGCCGATGGTGACGACTTTGTCGTTTTTCTTCATCAGCGAAAGCATCTGGTCGCGCTTCTTTCGCTCGCGGGACTGCGGGCGGATCATCACAAAGTAGATGATGCCGAACATCGCCAGCATCAGGAACATGAAAGACCCGCCAAACGGGTCCTGCTGCGAGGACGACGACCCTTCGGCGGACTGGGTGGTGGCTTGAGCGAAGACGAGCAACGAACTGATCATTCAGAGACCTCGGGTTCGACGGAGACCGGCGCGGCTTGGCGTTCGGCCTCATGAAGCATTTCCTGGAGCCGGCCCTCTCGGATCGCATCCCGAATTCGCCGCATCCAGCGGTGATAGTACGCGATGTTGTGGAGCGACACCAGTATGGGGCCGAGCATCTCGTCGGCCAGGAAGAGGTGACGTAAGTATGCACGAGTAAAATGCTTGCAACAATCGCAATCGCAGGAATCTTCCAGTGGGCGCTCGTCGAGACGGTACTTCGCATTGCGCAGCCGAACGAACCCGGCATCGGTAAAGGCGAAAGAGTTTCGGCCGTTTCGGGTCGGCATGACGCAGTCGAACATATCGACGCCGGACGCGACGGCCCGGATGAGATCCAGCGGTCGGCCGACGCCCATCAGGTAACGGGGATGGTCCTCGGGCATCAGGTGGGCGAAGTCATTAAGACAGCGGGCCATCAACTCGGGCGATTCCCCGACGGACAGCCCGCCGATCGCGTAACCCGGAAAGCCGATCTCCACGAGCGCGTCGAGGCAGCGCTTTCGCAGGTCCACTTCGAGTCCGCCCTGGACGATCCCGAAGAGGGCCTGATCGTCGCGCGTTTTCGCCTGTTTGCAGGCGGCGGCCCAACGAATGGTTCGATCGACGGCGCGCACAAGCACGTCATGACTCGAGGGCAGCGCGGGACACTCATCAAAGGCCATGATGATGTCGGCGCCGAGTTCCTGCTGGATGGACATCGACGAGGCGGGATCGAGTCGCATCGGCGCGCCATCAATGTGTGACTTGAAGGAGACACCGTCATCATCGACGGCGTTCAGGGTCGCGAGGCTGAAGACCTGGAAGCCGCCGCTGTCGGTCAGGATCGGGCCGTCCCACGCCATGAACCGGTGCAGCCCGCCGAGGTCGGCCACGGTCTTCGAACCGGGGCGAAGCGCGAGATGGTAGGTATTGGCAAGTAGAATGGTGGTGCCGATTTCCCGAAGCTGCGACGGGAAAAGGCCCTTGACCGAACCGCGCGTGCCGACGGGCATGAAGACGGGCGTCTCAATCGTGCCGTGGGGCGTGGCAAATCGACCGAGCCTGGCGCGGGTGCCGGCATCACGATGGGTGACTTCGAAATCGAACAACGTTGACCGGGTTTCCATGGGTGAATGCCCCGGATGCGGCATTCACCGCGACGTCACGGGTCCTGTGAAAACCGGGTCCCGCGGCCATTTTTGTCGGACGCTCCCGTCGATTGACTTTGGTCGACGGTCCAAAGTATACTAGCGGGGTTTGAGGCACTGATAAAGTGCCGCAGTCAGGAGAATTGGGGCGGGCTTACCGGCAGGAGGCCGAAGCGCGTCGCAGCGGCACGAGGCCCGCCGTCCCGACGGTCATCCCAAGCACCGTCACATTGGAGGGATTTCTTTGAATAAGCGATCCACTGGATCGGATCGGGCGAAACGGCCCGTCACCGGATCCTCCCCCGCTTCGCGCAACGGACACTCAAATGGAACGCCTCCGCGAAAGCGCGCGACGCGTTCCAAACGCACCGCGCTCGGCACGAACGGCGCGGCGCACGTCGAAGCGCCGAAACCCCTGCCCAAGACGACGCTCAAACCGAGCGAGATTGAATACTTCAAGACGCGGCTGCTTGAGAAGCGCCGCGAGCTCATCGGCGCCGTCGACAATATGGAGAATGAAGCGCTGAGGAAAAATCGCAGCGACGCGTCCGGCGATCTGTCGATGATGCCGATTCACATGGCTGACATCGGCACGGACAACTACGAGCAGGAGTTCACAATCGGCCTGATCGCCGGCGAGCGGGAGACGCTCAAGGAGATCGACGCGGCGCTTCAGCGAATCGTCGAGGGCACCTACGGCATGTGCCTTGGCACGCATGAAGCGATCTCGAAGGCGCGCCTGAAGGCCAAGCCGTGGGCCCAGTACTGCATCGAGTACAAGCGGGCGCAGGAAGAACAGAGCCGGCGACGCATGGGTCGATGACGGCGCTTTTCCTTACGCGCAGCAAAGCCGCCTGATGAAGAACCGCAAAGCCTCTGCCAGGCCTGGCAGGGGCTTTCTTGTTGTCCAAAACAGATTGCGGGAATGCGAACCCGCCCTGAATGACCAGGCCGGCGCCGGCGATTTCAGGCAGATTGCACGCGGCGGATTGCAAGACGATCCAAGTCCCCTCAGAATTGGCACACATGAATCAGAATGTCACCCATGTCGATTCGGCAAACGCGCCGTCGGAAGCACCCGCTTCGCAGGAGCCATGGTCCATGACCCACGCCCCGAGTCACGTTCGACTCTGGGTGGTGACGGTCGTGGGTCTTGTGATCGACCTCTGGTCGAAGCAATGGGCCTTTGAGACACTCAAGCACGACGAGTCACGAAGCCTGATGGGCGGCTTCTTGAATCTGCAACTGTCATTGAACCCCGGGGCCTTGTTCGGCATCGGCGCGGGCTTCGCCCCGATTTTCGTCGGCGCATCGGTGCTCGCCCTGCTGTTCGTGCTCTATCTCTTCGCCAACACCGGCGCATCGCGATGGACGATGCACATCGCGCTCGGACTCGTGCTCGGAGGCGCCATCGGCAACCTGTACGATCGAAGCACCCAGGAGGCGTTCGTGGCATACACGCCGGCCGGTCGTGACATCGGCCTCCTGGTCAGAGAATCGGATTCACATGTTGAACTGGCGGACTTTCCGTCCGGCGGCAACGCGCGAACTGTTCGGCTGATCAAGGATGCGCCGTCAGGGATGCAGCCGGTGGTGCGCGATTTCATCAAGATCGAGGCTCGCGTCGCGGGTGTTCCGCTCTGGCCGTGGATATTCAATATCGCGGATGCGCTGCTTGTCGTGGGCGTGATTCTGCTGCTGCTCAATTTCTGGTTTGATCGCCGACACCGCGAGCACTCATCGGGGCAGGATGTTGAGTCAGTCCGCGCGTCCGGCGCGACGGGACATGCGTGAGTCCGGTTCGAACCGCGCCTGCACAGGTGAACGGCACGGCACAAACATCGCTTGAGAGGACTGGACCGGGAATATACCTGATCGCCATCATTCGGGATGCTCGCCGGGGGGCGTAAGTAGACTCC
>CALLKH010000669.1 GCA_938008425.1 uncultured Planctomycetaceae bacterium
CTCTCGCCGCTCGCTGAGCCGCTGCCGTCAACGCGTTTTCCGACTGGTAATTCATGAAACGCCCGAGTATCCTTATGAGACTGTTTTCGCGGAAATTCCCTCGCTAGGGCGGGAAGCACGCGGATCGGGAAGGGAACCGATTGGGGGCTCGTTTTTTCGGCTGTTCGGTCATGCCGGAAGAGTCAGGCCAAATCAGCCGCGCAGTAATTGTGACCACGCTTTACACCAATCCATCACCAGCCGAATGCCGAAACATCTGTGAGGTCTCGAACCTCGCCGCGCGTCTATGCGGTGGTGATTCGTTTCACCGAGTCATCGGCGTTTGTGCGAACGTTTTGCGTTTGCACTATGATCCCGAAGTCGGCCGGGAATGACCGATGCGAGCGGACCGCCCACGGCGGAACGCTGCCGAAAGAATGAAACATCGCACCGCCCAGAGGTGGTGCGCGGAAGTCTGAACGAGGCGACAACAAAGACGATGAGCACCACCTTTGAAACGAACAAACCCGTAATCGAACAGGACGATGTGGCGATTCGCTTCGCGGGCGACTCCGGCGACGGCATGCAGCTGACCGGCATGGAGTTCACGCGAACCTCCGCCATCTTCGGCAACGACGTCAGCACGTTTCCCGACTTCCCCGCCGAAATCCGCGCCCCGGCCGGCTCGCTCGCCGGCGTCAGCGGTTTCCAGGTGCACTTCGGAAACTACGACGTCCACACGCCGGGCGACATGGTTGACACGCTGATCGCGTTCAACCCCGCCGCGCTCAAGATCAATCTTGAGGACGTGCGCGAAGGCGGCATGGTCATCGTCAATGATGACTCGTTCGGCAAGACCGACCTCAAGAAGGCCGGCTACGAGAACAACCCGCTCGAAGACGGTAGCCTCAACAAGTACAAGCTTCATCGCGTGCCGATTTCCAAGCTCACCAAGGAAGCCCTCAAGGAAACCGGCCTCGGTGAAAAGCAGATTGATCGCTGCAAAAACTTCTTCGCCCTCGGTCTCGTCTGCTGGCTCTACGGCCGGCCGCTCGAGCCGACGTTCGACTGGATTCAGCAGAAGTTCGGCAAGAACCCCGATATCGCCGAGGCGAACCGAAAGACATTCGTCGCGGGTCACGCCTACGGCGAAACCGCCGAACTCTTCCACAGCAGCTACCAGGTCTCCAAGGCGGAACTGCCCGCCGGCCGATACCGACGGATCAGCGGCAACGAAGCCGTCGCCCTCGGACTCGTGGCGGCCTCGAAGCTCAGCGGCCTCGAACTGTTCTACGGCAGCTATCCGATCACCCCGGCCAGCGACGTGCTTCACAACCTGGCCAAGTACAAGAATTTCGGCGTGAAGACCTTCCAGGCCGAGGACGAGATCGCGGCGATCACGTCTGCCCTCGGCGCCGCCTTCGCGGGCGACCTGGCGATCACCGGCACCAGCGGCCCCGGCCTCGCCCTCAAGGGTGAAGCCATCGGCCTCGGCGTGATGACGGAGCTTCCGCTGGTCATTCTCGACGTCCAGCGCGGCGGACCCAGCACCGGCCTTCCGACCAAGACCGAACAGGCCGACCTCTACCAGGCGGTCCTCGGTCGAAACGGCGAATGCCCGGTCTGCGTCATTGCGGCCAGCTCGCCGACCGATTGTTTCTACGCCGCCATCGAAGCGTGCCGCATCGCGGTCAAGTTCATGACGCCGGTCATTCTTCTGACCGACGGCTACATCGCCAACGGCGAAGAGCCGTGGTCGATTCCCGACGTGTCGAGCCTGCCCAAGATCGAGGTCAAGCGGCCGACCGAGCCGAACGGCAACGGTTCAGGCCCGGCATTCCTGCCGTACAAGCGCGACAAGAACCTGGCGCGACCGTGGGCGATTCCGGGCGTCAAGGGGCTCGAACACCGGCTCGGCGGCCTGGAGAAGGCCGACGTGACGGGCAATGTCAGCTACGACTCCGACAATCACGAGCACATGATCCGCACCCGCGCCGAAAAGGTGGCGCTGATCGCGAACGACGTCCCCGAGCAGATCGTGCACGGGCCGAAGTCGGGCGATCTGCTTGTCCTGGGCTGGGGCGGCACCGCCGGCGCAATTCGAAGCGCCGTCGAGCGCGTTCAGAAGCAGGGCATGTCTGTGGCGTATTCGCATCTGCGATACATGAACCCGTTCCCGAGAAACCTCGAGGCGGTACTCAAGAGCTACAAGAAGGTTCTCGTTCCCGAGTTGAACATGGGTCAGCTCAAATTCCTTCTCCGCGGTACATTCCTGGCCGACGTGATCGGCCTGAACAAGGTCAAGGGTAAACCGTTCCTGATCTCCGAAATCGAAGCGAAGATCGGCGAAATTCTGGCGAAGTAGGCAGGTAATAACGAATTATGGCAACAGAAGCGCTTCCCCAACTCCAGGCGAAGGATTTTGCGAGCGACCAGGACGTCCGCTGGTGTCCCGGTTGCGGCGACTACGCCATTCTCGCGGCGGTCAAGAAGATCCTGCCCGATGTGGGCGTCGCCCGCGAGAAGATGGTGTTCGTCTCCGGCATCGGCTGCTCCAGCCGGTTCCCGTACTACATGAACACCTACGGGTTTCACTCGATTCACGGCCGCGCCCCGGCGATCGCCACGGGCGTCAAGGTCGCGAATCCTGAGCTGATGGTCTGGGTCGTGACCGGCGACGGCGACGGCCTCTCGATCGGCGGCAATCACCTGATTCACGCCATTCGACGAAACCTCGACATCAAGATCATCCTCTTCAACAACCGGATCTACGGCCTCACCAAGGGGCAGTACTCCCCCACCTCGCCGCTCGGCAAGAAGACCAAGTCGACGCCGTTCGGCTCGGTGGATAACCCGATGCATCCGCTGTCGATCGCACTCGGCGCCGAGGCGAGCTTCGTCGCCCGAACGATCGACCGAAACGTGCAGCACATGGGCGAGGTGCTCAAGCGCGCCGCCGCCCACAAGGGCACGGCCTTCGTCGAAATCTACCAGAACTGCAACATCTTCAACGACGGTGCCTGGTTCTACGCGACCGAGAAGGATACCAAGAACGACACCACGCTCGTTCTCGAACACGGCAAGCCGCTCATCTTCGGCGCCGAACGCGACAAGGGCATCCGCATGAACGGCCTTGAGCCCGAGATCGTTTCGCTCAAGGAAAGCAGCGTGAAGGAGGACGACCTTCTCTTCCACGATGAGAAGATGCCCGAGCCCAGCCTGGCGCATGTGCTCAGCCGCATGCACTACCCGGACTACCCCGAGCCCATCGGCGTGTTCCGCGCGGTGGAGCGACCGGTCTTCGAAGACGCCATGGCCAAGCAGGTCGCAGAGGCGGTCCAGAAGAAGGGTCCGGGCAAGCTGGAGGACATCCTCACGGCCGGCGACACCTGGGACGTCAAGTAACCGCCGCATGGGCGACGCTGACGATTCAAACATGAAACCCACGCCCCGGTCGAATCGGCCGGGGCGTTTTCTTTTCGGCATCCGCCATGAATGCGAAACCGCTCACCGTCTACGTCGCCCACGAACCGGATCATGCGGCAGTGGCGGCGCGCCTCGACCGCTGGCCGAAGACCAACATCGCGGAGGCGGACTATGAACGTCGGGAGACTTTGAAGGGACCGCAGGCGGAGGCGATGAAGGAACGACTGCGGGCGGCCATCGTCGCGGCCGACGTGTTCATCTGTATCATCAGCCAGACGGCGTGCATCGATGAATGGATCGAATGGGAAATCGGCGTCGCGAAGTCCAGACCCGATCGGCGCGGCATGGTGGGTATTCTGCTCGACGACCTTTACGCGCACCCGCCCGCCATGTTGAACGCTGGATCGATTTTCATCCCGTTCAAGCGCACCTATCTTGAGGACGCCGTCACCATCGCCGCGGAAATGGTCAACCCCACCGAGGACGTCGTCCTCGAAGACTAACCCATCAGCCGCCCCCCACCTATTCCCTGAATGTCAGGGCTGGTTCACGAGCAGGTTGACGAAGCCGGGAACATCCTGATCATCGCAGCGGCCGTCGCAGTTGATGTCGGCCGTCGGGAAGAAGAGGAAGTTCAGGCTTCCGACAGTCGCCTGGATGAAGACGCTGATATCGCGGGCGTTGACCACGCCGTCCACATTCATGTCGCCGGCGCCGAGGCCGCTGCCGACGGTCGACTGGATGCCGGTGTAGGTTTTGTGACGCGTCTTGACCTGGCCGTCGGGCGCGGCTTCGATCGCCACGATGTCGAGCCGATGGTTGCCGCGTGCGAGACTGGAAAGCGTCAGCGAGAAGTTGTCGAAATCGCGCGCCGCGAGTCCCGCCCCGCCGAGAAGCGCCTGCCCCACGAAATCAAAGCTCTCATGCTTGTCCACATAGATGAACATGCGGTCAACCGAGGAGTCAGTCGCCTTGGCGATGAATGACACCGGCGTGCTCGTCACGTCCGCGTTGCAGGTGTGCGTCGGGGCAAGCAGCGTAAAGTCGGGATCGTCAAGGTCGATGTAGATGACGATTCGAAACTCGCCGAAGAGCGGGCTGTCGGTCGGATTGCGATGCCGAAACGCGCGAACCGTGATGTAGTGATACCCTTCGCCAAGGGCCGTCGCGTCGATGGTCTGCCGATATCGGCCGGTGCCGCCCGTGAATCGGGGTGAATTCTCGGTCACGAAATTCTCAAATCCGTACCGCGGGCTCGTCGGATCGGTGTTCCCCGGACCGTAGTCGATCTGCGAATTGCCGTTGTAGTCAGCGAATCCCCTGTCGAGCCGGAAAATGGCCGAATCATCGGTGTTCGGATCGAGCGGATCGGTGTGAAGCGTGTCGAGTTGAATGTCGAACGAGGTCGACCGGACGACCGTTACCGGGCTGAGCCGCCGGTTGTACACGGGAACCGACACGCCCTCCGGCTGCGCGATCGTTGTCGCTGCGTTGGTGATCGACAACGTGCCGGTCGGCACCGCGGGGCCGTAGATCACGTAGCCGCGTCCGTGGAACACGCCGTTGGCATTGCGATTGCGCGGAACATTCAGGAACGAGCCGTTGGGCGCGTCACCGTGCGTGAGCCGGCCGTTTGAGCCGACGATCAGCAGATTTGGAATCTGATTGTTCGGATCGACAATCGGGTCGTTGGCGTTGCCGGTGAGTTCATGAAGCCGGGTGCCGGCCGGAAAGGTCGTGGCCACGTTCCTGACATCGTGACCGTTGTCCTCGCGGTCGTTGAGTGCGACGAGCAGGTTGTCAGGCCCATTGGGCGTGCGCCGGGTGAAAACGAGAACATCCGCCTGTGACGGATTTGACGAGTCCGTATTGCTGATCGGAATGAAGAAGCCGCGGCAGTATTCGTTGTGAATATCAACGAGCGTCGTGATTTCGTTCGACCCGAGGCCCAGGGCGTCGTCGCGGCCGTTGGCCCGCGGGAAGTTGGACGCATTGGTTCCGAACTGCAGGGCGTTGTGATAGACGATCGGAATGCCGGTTCGCATCAGCACGTAGGCCTGCACAACCGTATCGTTTTCATCGTCGCTGATGGTGTTGTCGTGGCTGTTCACGTGGTGAACGCCGAGGCTGCCGTTGTTGAATCCGTCATCCTGGCTGTCCACCGACGCGCCGAGCACGTTATCCCAGGAGCCTACACCATCGGCGCTGACCAGATCGCGAAGTGCCCCCGCCTCGTTCAAATCAAGCGCGTCGCGGTTGCCGAAACTCGCGCCCTGCGGCGGCCATCCTCCGCCGTTGATCGAGCGGCGAATCCAGTTTCGCATGTTGCCATTGCTCTCGACCGCCTCGACAAACGAAAAAGGCGTCTGAGCCGTGCCATCGAATCCGATGTACCGCTGATAAACGATCGAATCCCAGAGATTGTCCCAGAACCACGTGGGAATGTGCTTGGCGGCGTCGAGCCGAAAACCGTCGACCTTGAGCACCTCGAGATACCACTGCGTCGATCGCAGCAGCAGGTCGTTCGCGTTTTCAATAACGGCATCACCGGCCATCGGCGACGCGGTGTTGAACGGATAATAAGTGAAGTTGAGCGTGCCGGGGTTTCGGGTGGTGCCGGGATTGACGATGTTCTGACCGGGCAGATCGGTATCGGGATAGTACCGCGCGTTGAGGGGATTCGGCTGGTTGCGAATCGTGCCGGCCGGAATGTTGTTGGGATTGCCCGCCTCGACGGGGTGTCGAATGAAGAGATGGCTCTTCTGCTGGGCGATGTCGATCAGCCCGACGAGTCGGCCTTCGAAGAGGTTGTAGCACGGATCCCCGGGCTGGGTGGACTGCGGACAACCGCTCACGTACGTATTGAAATCCCCGTACGGATCGCCCCCGGTCGAAAATACGAATCCCGGATAGCCGCCCTGTGCCGCAAAGGTGGCGTTGTTCTGGTCGCTGAATGAATTGTGATTCATGATCAGGTCGACGTACACCTTGCAGCTGGCGCGATGAAACTCGTCAACCATCAGGCGAAAGTCGGATTCAGTGCCGTAGTGCGTCTGGCTTCCGGTCGTGCCGATGTCGAAACGATCGAAAAGGTCATACCCGGCGCTGGCCGTGCCGGTCTCGCCCTTCTGGATCGGCGGCAGCCAGACAGACTCGTAGCCCGCCATGAAAACGTCGGGCATGCGATGGCGAATCACGTTCCACTTCGCTTCGAAGTACTGAAGCATCGCGGGCTCGGGTTCATCACCGAAGACCGTCGTGCCGCAAGAACTCGCCAGCGCGAGGAACAGAATGCAGGAAATTCGTCTCAACATGTAAACCCCTCTTGGATGCCGGTCAACACGACCCCGGGCGTTGAGAGCCCCGTCCTGCTGCGGCTGCGATGCATGACAATTCTATGCCGCCTGGCGGCCTCGATGGATGCCGAAACCCATCTCCGCGCGTGAACGCGGAGATGGGTCCGGAAGCTTTCGTACAGTGAATTCCAGGACGCTCGTCAGTTCAGGAACGCATTCACGAACGCCTGAATGTCGTTTCCGTTGATGCCCGCCGGGGCGGCCGGATTGATGTCCGACTTGAGCAGCGGACAGGGATCCGTGTTATTGCCGAGCAGGACCTGAACAAACACGCTGACGTCGGTCATGTTCACCTGGCCGTCGCCGTCGATGTCGGCCGGATCGGCGCCGCCGAGCGCCGCCGCGACCAGCGTGTAGGACAGGCACTGGTCACCCGGAATCGCCGGGAGATTGATGTTGGGGCCGAATTGCAGGTTGCAAACCTCGCCGCCGAGGCCGGGCAGGAACTGATTGGACGCGAATCCGGTTGCGCCCGTCACAAGTGCCAGCACCTTGACTGTCGGACCGCCGCCGCCCATCACCGGACCCAGACCAAGATCCTCAAGCGCGATGTCGACTTCCATGCCGCTGTCCACACTGGACGCGGCGATGGCGTTACCGCCGAGACAGCTGCACGGATTGCCGAACTGGGAGCAGGCCGTCACACCGCCGGAGTTGTCGTTGTTGAACGCAACCTGCACGCAGTTGTCATTGTTGTAGCGAGGATCAATTCCCTGGTTGCCGAAGCCGGTGTGGTTGGTTTGCGTCGCCAGAGCCGGTCCCATGAAGGTCGGAATCGCGGTGCCGTTGTAGCTGCCCGGCGTCACATAGCCGCCCGATGACGCGATCTGATAGGTCTGGGTGGTGATCAGGCCGTTCAGATTGAGCGGATCGCCGGCAGTGCTGAGGTTGCCGACATTGCTGCCGACCGCGCCCGGCAACACCTGGTTGCTCCAGAAGCCCGAACTGCCCGTGACAAACGCGACCATGCGGATGTTCGAGCCGTTCGAACCGGGCGCCGGCAGACCGAGCGACGCACGGGAGACGGCGATCTGATAGCCCGTCGTGGCCGACGGCGCGAGCGTCGACTGTGTCATATCGGCCGCGTTGCCGTTGACGCCGAGCGTGTTGCCGTTGTTGGCCGCGTAGGTGTTCGGGGCGATGACGCCGTTGGTGACATAGGCGATATCGATCGGCGCCGCGGCAGTATTGTTGAGATTCAAGAGCTTGATCGGCTGGAACGCGTTGCCGGTGCGCTGGGCGACGAGCGCCCAGTCCGGATTGAAGCCGGTCGGCATCGTGTCGCCGTTCAGGCCCACCATGGGCGCCGGCCATCCGGCCGAACCCGTGGTGTTGATCGTGTTCGGTCCGGTACCGGCGGTCTGAAGGAGGATGATGATCGCGTTCCCGTTGCCTTCGAGATTGCCGGTCAGGCCGAGGTAGAGATTGCTCGCGTCATTCTTGATGAAGAGTTCATCGAGCTCACTGCCGGCGTTATTGCCCGGGGCGCGAAGCACGCCATCGCCGGAGTTCATGTTCTGGAAGCCCAGCAGTTTCGAGGTGTTCGCCTGAAGGTTGGTCAGTTCCGCAACGTACGAGCCGTCGCCGAACGTCTGCACGGACAGCGCGTAGTCGGCCACCATGCAACTGTCGAGCACGGCCCCGTTGAGGCCCGGCTCGCCCATCTGATTGTTGGCGTTTCCACCGATGGGCCGCGGCGGCGTCGGGTTGCCGGCGAGCGTCGTTTCACCGCCCGAGATGGTGTCGAACAGCACCACAAACGCGTTGCTGTTGAGTTCAAGATTGCCCGCGACCGCCAGCTTGAGGCGATCCGTCGTGTTGGTGATCCACATCTGGTCCATTTCGCTGCCGTTCGTGAACGTAATGCCCGGATCGATCGAATCACCGAAGCAGGTGTAATTGTTCTGCGTGGCAACGGCCGCCGTCGGGTACGCGCTCGGAATGTTGGAGCCCGGCGTCCGCGGCGCGCTGAAGTTCGGGGCGCCGCTTCCCAGCAACTGCAGCGGATCGACCGAGATCAGTTCGGCCGTCGGGAAGTCCGCGGCGATCGACACCGGCGGATCGGAATCGTCTCGGAAGCCGACGCAATCCACGCCGCCGCCGACGTCTTCGCGAAGCGAGATGGACCACGAGTTGAGTGTTCCGGTGTTGCCATTGACGTTGTCGGTGACGAAGAGCGTCCAGTCGCCGGCCGTCGGATCGACATCGTTAAACGTCTGAAGGGAGTTGGCGACCGGATCGTGAACGTCGAAGAATCCGGCGCCGGGTGCGACCCACGTCGTCAGGCTGGCCGCGCCATGCTGAAACGTGGTGCTCATGTTGGCGCCGCTCTGGTCGCCGTCCCAGAGGCGGACGGTCCGATTCGAGGCGGGATTGAAGAGATCGATCGTCAACTCGTTCATCGCCGGGTGTGTGATGTTGACGGTCACCTCGATGCCGGTGACGCGCTCAAGGCCCTGGGCGAGTGCATTGGTCGCCGTCAGATCGCTCGATACGGTGCCGGGAGTCTCCGGCGTCGCGTCGGCCAGCGCGGTCGGCGTATTCTGGGTGTCGGTCGAATTTCGTACGACGCCGGTCGTCTTTCGCAATGGCGGCAACCACTGGTTGCTCATGAAACCGCTGCCGCTGATGACGGCGGCGGCGAGCTTGATGCCGGGGTTGGCGCCGATGTTGTAGCCGAGGCCGAAGCCGGGTGTCTGCCCGGTTCCGGGAGCGCCGTTGAGATTGATCGAGAACTGAACGCCATGCAGCGCCGTGGCCGCGAGCGCCGACTGTGCGACCGGGTCGTCACCGGCGATGTTGTTCACGCCGAGTTCGTTCGTCAGGTTGACGCCGTACGCGTTGACATTGGGATCGAGGTGTCGCGAGGCATTGGTGGTGAATTCCATGGCGACGACGTTCGAGAACCCGAAGTTCAGATCCTGAACGGTGGCCCGATGCTGCCCGCCTTCACGCCAGTAGAGAATCGCGTAGCTCGGCAGGAAGTTGTTGTGCAGCTCCAGGTTGCCGATACCGGCGATCGCCCCGCTGCCGCCGGTGTAGAACTCGCCGGGCCCGAGCGGATTGATGCCGAAGTTGTCGCCGAGATCGACAAAGATCACGAGCGTGTTGTTGAAGGAGTCGTTAATCGGAAGGTTGCCCGTGACGCCGATGTACAGCTTGGCGCCGTCGCTGGCCACGAACATCTGATCGATTTCGCTGCCGGCGGTGAGCGTCGGCGTGAAGGCCGCCGCATTGCCAAAGCAGGTGAAGTTATTCTGCGTCGCGACGGCCGTTCCGAAGTCCGAAGGGATCGCGGCGCCGTCCCGGGTGCCGCCGGGGGCCGTGTTGCCCGGAGCCAGCGTGTAGGTGACGAACTGATTTGAGGGGAACTGGTTCAGAAAATCGACGCTGTTCGGCGGATTGCCCCCGGGATTGTGAATGCCGACGCAGGCGACGCCGCCGCCCGCGTTACCGCTTGTCGCGTTGAACGGCGGAAGCGACTGATTGCTGATGAGTCCGGCGATGTTCGCAATGACGGAATGAACGCGAATATCGTCACTGGCGTTGATCGGCGTCGCGTAGCCGAGCATGCTGAGAGGAATCGAAAACTCGAAGCCGGTCGTCGCGGTGACGGCATTGATCTGCTGCTGAAGCGGATCGCTCGCCGGTTCATTGTTCACGCCGGCCAGGTTGGTGTTGTTCACGGCGAAGTGCGTTCCCTGCGTGAGCATGACGCCGACATCGTTGGGATTGGTCATGTTGTGAAGCAGGCACTTCTGCACGCCGGAGTCGTTCCAGAGGGCGATGGCGTAATTCGGGCCGAAGTCCAGACCGACGCCGTGCATGTTGATCAGGGCGCTCGAGCCGGTCATGTTCGCGGAGTCGATGATCGTATTGAAGTTGGAATTGTCGGTCTCGATGAAGATCAGCACCGTATTCTGGAAGGTGTCGTTCGGAGGAAGGTTTCCCGTGATGCCGATGTACAGGTTGTTCGCGTCGTTGCGAATGAAGAGCTGATCCAATTCGCTGCCCGTCGTTGGCTGGGGCAGATTCGGCGCGCGATCGCCAAATGCCGTCGCGTTGTCCTGAACCACGTTCAGCGCGCCGTTGTACTTGGTCAGCAGATTGGCGCCGTCGATCTGGTCGAGCGTGCTGCACTCCACTGTCCCGGCAAATGTTGTCGAAGCAAACGAAAATGCGACGAGACCGAGGATCGCCGTCAACGGAAGCTTAATTCGAGGAACCACTTTCCAACCTCCTGATAATCCATGCCCCGGCGTGGGACCCCAAGGATCCGCTCCACCGGAATTGTCATTCCATGTCAACTTTGACTAACCACACCATGATTGACCACAGCGACAATCGGAATTCACTTCGTCGCTCTGACCGATCCCCCGGAACGGGCACGACGCCCGTTCGCGAACCCCATCCGTCGTTCAGCGGCGCCCCATCGCTTGGCTTGATGCCCCTGCGCCTGACTGATTCTACCGGCCGCGAGCCGGTCCTTATGACCCATACGAACTTCGCGGGCGCGCCGGTGTTTGGCGACCGCGAGAGTCCATCCTTTATCGGGCGCGAGCCAAACCCCTATTCGACAGTCTGGACCTCGCTACTGCGGTTCACGCCCGCGCCGCCGAGCCATCGCGGCTTTCGCAGGAACACGCGGGCCCAGTAGCGGTTCGCGAATTCCTGCATGTCTTCAAAACTGCCGCTCCGCGGCTTTCCCCATTCCACGTGCGAATCGATGAACAGAAAGTTCATGCCGCGCGTGCCGTGATTATCGCCGTTGTTGAGACCGGTCAGCGAACCGAGAGCCGTATCGTTCTTGTTGCTCTGGTCAGCCATGATCATGAAGTCGCCATGGTCATCGCTGCGAAACAGCGCCACGTAGAAGTAGCTGATAAACGATTTTCGAGTGTTGTTCTGCTCTCCGAGGGTCCGCGGCAGTCTGTTATAGTCGTCGACCGATTCCACCGGCCAGAGGTCCGCTTCAGTGAGGGCATCCTCGCCGGGCTTGTTGTTGCCGCGATCACTCGGGCAGAGCATCACCTTCGACTCGGGCAAATACTGGGGGTAGTTGGCGCCGTCGCGCGTGAATTTGCGTTCAACAATGTCACGAATCATTCCGGCGAAATTCGGGCCCCAGTTCGGCGACGCGAGGTGCTGCACCGTCGCCAGTTCGCCGACGTTGGCGCTGGCATTGGTCGGTGATGGCTTGGCGGGGAACCAGCCGCTGAAATCCTCGCTGTACTGAATCAAGGCGGTGCCGAAGCTGCGCAGGTTCGTGGCGCACACGGCCTGTCGAGAAACCTCGCGGGCTCGCGACAGCGCGGGCAGCAGAATCGAGATCAGCAGTGCGACAATGGAGATGACGACAAGTAATTCGATGAGCGTGAAACCAGAGGTATGTGAGTGTGGGCGGCGGCGGGTAAAGGCGGGAATCGTAGAAGAGCGGGCGACGGCGTATTGTTGCTTAATCTGACAATTGCAACACCGAACTCGCCGCCCGGATGTCACCAGCCGCCGATCGATACCGTATTCGATTGATTGAATCGCGTGCGTGGCCACAAGATTCCCTTCTAATGAAATTTGATATCCGCAGGCGAGTCGAATAAACTTCAGGTAAAACCTTTTACTGCCCTAAGTATAACGTTTTCCTCTGAGGGTTCAAGCAAAATCGGAGGTCC
>CALLKH010000670.1 GCA_938008425.1 uncultured Planctomycetaceae bacterium
GGACCAGGCTGAGCCGGTCACCCCTCTCTCCTTTTCTTCTGGAAATCGATTCGCTGTAAAACCCGGCGACGCCGTTCGCCGGGCCCTACGTCATCACAATATTGGACCGATAGGTCTGTTATGGCTCGTTCAATCTCGGGGGCGGAGTCCCTACGCCTTTCCTGCCCCGTCAAGTACGAAAGTCGCCCCCGGAGCGGGGATTTCAACCGACTTTAACCCCTCGTCCCTCATCCGCTTCTGCATCGGCGTCATTTGATCCATTTCGCCGTGGACGAGAAATGCACCCCGGCAGTCGTCCGCGATCGGCCGGTAGAGCCGCTCCAGCTCGTCGGCGTCGGCATGGGCGCTGAATCCGTTGAGCACCTCCACCCGGGCTCTCAGCTTGTACATCTTCCCGAAGATCCGAATTTCGGGCTTCTTCTCCACGATCCGACGGCCCAGCGTGTGCGCCGCCTGGAAGCCGACGATCAGCACCGTGTTCTTCCCGTTCTGCACGTTGTTCTTCAGATGATGCAACACGCGGCCGGCCTCGCACATGCCGCTCGCGGAGATGATGACCGCCGGCTTCCGGCGCCGATTGATCGCCTTGCTCTCCTCAACATCGCGGATGTAGGTGCAGCATCCCGCGCCGAGGATGTCCCCCGTCTCGCGCTGAAAGCGAAGCGCATCCCGGTCGTACAGTTCCGGATGAATCCGAAAGACCTCGGTCGCATTCACCGCCAGCGGGCTGTCCACATAAATGGGAATCTTCGGAATCTTCCCGTCCGAAAGGAGCTGATGGAGATAGTACACGATGACCTGCGTACGCCCGATGCTGAACGCGGGGATGATGATCTTTCCGCCGCGCTTGATCGTTTCGTTCACGATCTCGCCCAGCTCCGCCTTAAGGTCATCGGTCGGCGGATGTTTGCGGCCGCCGTAGGTGCTTTCGCAAATGAGATAGTCGCACTTCGGAAACGGCGACGGATCGCGAAGAAGCGGCATGTCGAAGCGACCGACGTCGCCGGAAAAGAGCAGCGAAACGACCTTCCCATCGTCGCCGGAGTACTCCAGCAGCATCATGGCGGAGCCGAGCATGTGGCCGGTGACGCCGAACGTCACGCGCAGCCGCCGGGTGACGTGGAACGGCTGTCCGACCTGGACGCTGTGAAAGCGGCTCAGCGCCTCGCTCGCATCGACATCGGAGTAGAGCGGCTCGATCGGCGGCTCGCCCTTTTTTTCCAGCTTGCGGTTGAGGTATTTCGCGTCTTCCTCCTGGATGTGGGCGGAGTCGGCGAGAATCAGGCCGCACAGGTCGCGCGTCGCGGGCGTCGAATAGATTTTTCCCTTGAATCCGTTCTTGGTGAGCAGCGGCAGGCGGCCGCAGTGATCCAGGTGGGCGTGCGAGAGTACGACCGCGTGAATGTCTTCGGCAGGGATGGGAAAGGTCTTGTTCTTTCGAGTTGACTCCTCGCGCCGGCCCTGAAACATGCCGCAGTCGAGCACGATCTTCATCCCGTCGGCCTCGACGAGGTGCATCGACCCTGTCACCTCCTGCGCCGCGCCGTGAAATGTCACCTTGAGCATCAGTTCCCGTCCTTCCGTTGGTTTTCTTCGCCGATCTCTTGCACCAGTCGACCATAGTGCGACGGCCGCTTCTCCGGGGGAAGCCTGCCCAGTTCTCGCACCGCGATTCGACAGAGTTCCCGCCACTCGTTCGCGACGACGCCGGGCGTCATCCAATCCGACATCGGTGTGTATGAGAGGATTCTTTCGGTGAGCATCGACTCGTTGCCGGTTTCCACGCGCAGTAGCGCCGAGAGCCGCCAGAGGGGGTAGAGCCGCTCCGGAAAATCCGTCGGTATGACTTCGCCGCCGACGAATCCAAGCGACGGGTCAGGATCGGCAAGCCTCTGATGCGAGATGCCCAGAACCGCGAGTCGCTCCGCTTCGATGATTGCCGCGTACGCCTCTGCCAGTCGATGCGGGCCGGCTTCGTGCAGCATCGATGCGAGCACAAAGAACGCGTCCGCCTCGGCATCATGCCCGCGGCGGTAGCGATCGCTTCGCTGTTCGAGCGCGAGATACAATTCGGCAGCCTCTTGCTGGGCCTTGATAGCCTCTTCCAGGCGGCCCGCGCGGTGCTCCAGGTATGCATGAACGCGAAGCCACTCGCCCCTGTCATCGTCCGATGGCGTCACATCATCGGCATCAACGCGACCAGAATCAACCGCGAGCTGCTGGTCGATCGCCTCGCGCACGGACTCGTCATCCGCAATCTGATCCAGCAGAGCCGCGACGCGCCCGGCGACTTCGGCATGCCGAAGCGCCCGGACGGCATGAATCAGCTTCTGGCGCGGATCGTCGGTGAACTGCTCGGCGAACAGCAGATTGGCGGCCGGTTCGTGCGCGTTCAAATCTCGGCGAAGCGCCTGTTCGAGTACCAGCCGCGCGGCGCTCTCGCTGTCAGCCCGACGGAGCGCGTCGGCATACCGGGCGCAGGTGTCGGCCCAGCCGGGAATGGTCAGATAAAGTCTCTGCCACAGCGCCACGGCGTCGGCGCCGCTGTCCTGACCCTTCTCGGTGCGCCCGGAGGCAAATTCGGCATCCTGCCGCCAGTTGATCAGCGTGTTCGTCGAGATGAGTCGTTCGCGAATATCCGTGGCGCCCAGTTCGACTGCCGAGGCCGCGGCACACGCCATCGCCACCAGCAGCATCACGACGGCCAGAAATCTCAGCACGCCCGACCGCCCGGGTGTCGATTCACCATGCGCCACCTTCGCAAATTCGAATCCCGGTCGCCCCGTCGCAGAGAGCAGGCCCAGCAGCGTCCAGTACCAGACCGGCAGCATCGCGCCGCGCAGCATGATGCCCGTGCACTCCGCAACGACCAGCACCACGAGCGCCGCCGACAGCGAGAGAATCGTCGGGCGAATCGATTCGGGGCCGAATGAACTCGCCGGCCGGCCCGATCGGCCGTTGTGTCGAGGCGCCGTGTCGGCCTGGCCGCTCGGGCGACATGCAAGAATCAGCACGCCCACCGGCATCGCCATCCAGAACAGCGCGCCGGGGAGTCCAAGCTCAACCGCCGCCTGAATCCACTCGTTGTGCGCCTCGGGATCGATCTGGCCGTGATAGAGGTGCGGCGAGAGACCGCGAAGCGGCGCGATGGCATCGGTCATTTCGGTGACAAATGTATCGGGGCCGGAGCCAAGCGAGAGGCGGTCAACGATCATGCCAAGCGAAAGCCGCCAGTACTCCAATCGCACACTGATCGATCCTGCGGCGACGCGATCTCCCGAGAACATTTCGCGGCCCACGTAAGCCCCGCCGGCGGCGAGCGACACCAGAACGATCGACGCGACCGCGATCCGCATCCCGCGCGATCTCGCCCGATGCCAGAGCGCCCACGCCCCCAGCGTCACCATCGCCGCGAAGACCGCGAGCAGTTGCCCGCGCCGCTCGGTCTCAACCAGCACGTAGAGAAACGCGAGGCCGATCCCCAGTTGTGCCACACCCACGACGCGCCGCCCGGGCCGAACCATCTGTGCAACGCCGTATCCAAGCGCCAGCGCCGCAAAAACCGCCGCGAACGTCGCCGTCGGCGTGACCGGACCGATCGGCCATGTAAACAGGTCGATTTTTCGATCAATCCGATGCATGAGCGAAAGGACGCATGCCACAATTCCGACACCGATCAGGCCGCCGATCACCCGCCGCGCCATGACGGCGTCGAAACACCGCGCGATCGCGGCCGCCCAGATCAGCCCGGCGACCGTGCGAAACATCCACCCCCACGAGAGCGGCCATGAATTGTTGGCGAGCGCTGAGAGCGTTCCGATCAGGATGACCGCCGCCCCACAGGCAAGCATCCAGCGAAATACGAGGTTGGGCCTCGGCGCGGCCCGTTCGATGACCGCCGCACCCGATGAACTGATCGACAGTCGATGCTCGCCGGCGGCATCAGGCTCGTCTGAAGTTGAGGGGCGCGATCCGCCCCCCACGCCCGGTCGGACGGGCTTCGGCGCGCCGGGCGGCAACGACGCGGCTTCGCCGGCCGACCCGTTCGCCCGTCGCCACAAATCAAATGAGAGCAAAACAAGCAGAAGGCCGAGGCCCACCGGCAGCACGACCTGTCGGACGTCCGCGATTCCCTCGGTGGAAATGGGAAGGGTGAGCGCTTCGGCGAAAGCCGCGAGAACCGGGTGCCACGCGCCATCCGGTCCGACCAGTCTCGAGCCGGCCATGGGCCCCGCGCCCGAGTAGAGCAGAGTGGCCGCGGCGCAGGAGATCACGACGCAGACGACCAGGCACCAGCGAAAACGGTTCGACATGTTCGGAATGGTCGCGCCGCCGGGATGGATTGGCAAGCGAACGGCGGCGGTTCGCCTCAAGCGTGGCGTAAAAACGATGAAGCACGAGTGAGTGGATCACCCGTGCTTATCGTGCCTCCGTATGGTAGTCGGCGCATCCGAGAGCGAATCGGTTGCGGCAATTTGAAAATGGGCTTATCCGGTCTCGAC
>CALLKH010000671.1 GCA_938008425.1 uncultured Planctomycetaceae bacterium
GCCCTCCTTCAACGCCACCCGCCGATAACGTTCGATGGTCGAATCCACCAGATCCCGAACCCGACAGTCGGGCCCGTAGCGCTGCCACAGAAGTACATTGTTCCTGACGAGCAGGCGCAGCATTCGGTTGTTGTCGCGATTGACCGTGGTCCGGCGATGGTGCACAACCAGATCGCCGTGCGGCTCGACTCGGAGATCCGCCTGCCAGAGCTTGCAGCACAGGTCGTATTCCTCGGCGTAGTAGTCGAACTCGCTCGGGAAGCCTCCTGCCTGCATGAACGCCTCGCGCCTCACGGCCCCGCCGCAATTGAAGAAGATGCCCGGCACCCCGCCGGCGTCGTGCCGCCCCGAGCCGTCCGCGAGCAGCACGCGGCACGCAATCGCGCCAAGATCCGGCCGCGTATCGAATCGCCTGACCAGTGTCTCAATGACGCCGGGCTCGGGCCAACTGTCGTCATCCAGCATGAAGAGGACGCGACCCTGCGCCGCCTCCGCACCGACATTTCGAGCCGATGCGCCGCGGTTCTCATGCAATTCAATCACGCGCACGAACGGAAACCGCCCGCACAATTCGATCGTTCCATCGTCCGAGCCGTTGTCGATGACGATGACTTCGAATCCGCAATCGGACAGCCGCGCGAGCCGCCCAAGCGTTCCCTCCAGCGTCTCACGACGATTTCGCGTCGGAATAATCAGGCTGCAATCACACATTGAGGGGCTCACTCGGCCTTCCGCTCCGATTCCGGTGGATCGGCGACTCGACGGCCGCCGTCGCTGACGTCAGTTCCGGGCGGCCTGCCATCGCACGCACCAGGTCTTCTCGCCTCACGTTGACGGGGCCCATCCGGCCCACGCCGATCGACGCTGCGAGCCCCCCGACATACGCCGACTGCATCAAGTTCGCGCCGGCCGCGCCGCACAGCGCGGACACGGCGAGCAGCGCGTCACCCGCGCCAAGTCGATCGACAATTCGATCCGAAAAAGCGTCGAAGTACTCGCTGAGCAATCTCCCGCGCCATGCGGCGGAATTTCGATCGGTGGACGGACGGCTGAACGTCACCAAACCACGCTTGCCGACTGTGACGATGAGTGACTGGGCCTGGGTCGAATCAAGAAGCTGATACGCCAGCGTCGACAGGCTGCTGTCGCGATCATTTGTCGCCAGCCGCAGCCGTCGTTCGGAGATGCCGATCAGATTCAAATTCTTGAGCGATGCGCTGTTCCATCGGGATTCGCGACATCCGCCCGCCGCGTAGCCCATGCGCGGCCGCACCTCTTCATCAATGAACCGGAGCAGCCCCGGCGAGGCGATTCCGTACCCTGAGTCCTGCACCAGGAGCGAATCGACATCGATCGCAGCGGCTTCAACCTGCTCAATCGTCGCCCGTTCATTGTGAGAATCCGGCGGCGCCATGAGTCCGCGGTCCACCTTGAAGACTTTTTGCCCGTCCACGACGTATCGGCAGCGCACCGGCAGATCATCACGGGAGCAAACCGAACGTATCTCCACGCCGAGGCGCCGCAGCTCCTCGACCGCCCACGCCGACTGTTCATCGTTTCCAACCGCCGTGACCATTCGCGGCCTTGCGCCGAGCGCTGCAAGTTGAGCTGCCAGGTAGCCCGCGCCACCGATGTAATCCCGCCGGTCCAGTTCGCGAAGCGACATCATCGGCGACTCGGTGGACATGCCGCCGTCGTCGCAGAACACGTACCGCTCCACGAACAGATCGCCGACGACGAGGATCCGCTGACCGACGGCCGCATCGAGAATTCCCGTCAGCGCCCCCTGCTGGATCCGATGGCGCCGGCAGACGAGTGAGAGGCGGTCCTGTTGAAGACCCGCGTCATTCTCAAGCGATTCCAGTATCCGACTCGAGCTGAACACGACATCGCCGCTTGAGAAGACCACGCGTCCGCCGGATGACTCAACGATCGACCGCTCGGCCAGAAATCGCGGATCTTCGCTTGCGGCATACTCACGACCTTTGACATAGACGTCCGGCCGAAGCCTGCCGAGGAGTTCCACGGCCGTCGGGTGTGGATCGATGACGACGTAATCGACGAACGCAAGCGCCGCGAGATTCTCGGCGCGAAGTTCCTGGGGAATGTAGGGCCGCTGGGCGCCCTTGCCGATGTCCGAGTCACCGGTGATCGAAACCACGAGGATGTCGCCCTGCGATTTTGCAAATTGCAGATAGCGAATATGTCCGGGGTGAACAATGTCGAAGCAGCCGTGACATTGAACGATGCGCGACGCCGGAGCGTCGTGATTCGAATGACGAAGATCCGTCACGATTCGAACGAGTCGATCGGCCTCGACGATCTTGGTCCGGAAATCAGCGGCCGATGACGGCCGACTCTCCTGGGGCTGACTTGAGCGACTCATGTTCTGATCCTTGAATCCCCACGAGTGACCATCGTCACGACGTGGTGCGAAGACGGGCGGTGCCCGAAGTCAGTGCCAGTGCGCCAGCACGCGAACGGTGGAGACGATTCCGCGGATGATCAACGTCGCGATCATCAGCAAGACGAGCATTCCGATGACAACGCAAAAGTGCGGCCAGCCGCCGGCGATCAGATCCGCCGGGGCGGTGGTCAACGTGCCGACGAGCGCCGTCCCCGCCCCGATGATCGCGAGCGCCCCGAGCAGTCCACTGGCATTTCCCTTGAACGGCGAAAGTCGAATGCTCAGTGACGCAAGCAGATAGGTCAGGAGCGCGGTCCGCCAGTTCACCATTTCCGTATTGCGAATGGCGTCAAACGTCACCTCGGCCACCGTCAGGACCCCGCGCAACTGTGCCCAGAAGACCGATAACGTCGTTGGAAACTCAGCCGAGATTTGATCATGAGGTACGGCATTCAAAACAGGCAGACCGAGTCGCGACAGCACGGCGAAAATTGCGCAGACGGTAAACAGGAAGGGAACAAACCCGACGACCAGCGGACCGAAGACCGGGACGCTTGGTTCGTAGAGTGGACCGTCGTAAGGCTTGGGGTCTTTTTTGTCGGGCGGGGCTATGGCCTTGGGAGCGATCTTGGCCCCTGCCACCAGCAAGGCCACTGTACGACCGACGTAAGCAACGAGGGTGCCGGGAAAAAGCAGGACGTCCAATGTGCGCGGCTTTGCCATCGTGGACGAAAGGTGGTGAACCCCCCAGGCCATCAGTACGGCAATGAGCAGCCATATCGACGCCGCGACGTAGATCATGTCCCCTGCTCGCGCAAAATCCGCCGAACGCACCGAGCGCACGGACGTTACAAGTATCGGTCGATTCAAGGGGGTGGATTAAACCCCCGACCCGGCCGTGAGAACCCAAAAAAACTTGGAATTTCCTCCAACCAGCCCGTGGGTCAGGGTGTCACTGGTCTTGCCGGACGCTCCTCGACCCAGCGACCGGTCCTGCCTCCTCCGGAATCGACAGTGACCTATTTTGGCCGCGAGGCCGCCTGAAGACGGGCCTGAAAGGCCCCTGCTACGACGCAACGCATCCGGTGTGTATAATGTAGATAGGAAGTATTCTAAGGTGCCGGAACTATCATGAATGCTTGAGGGGCGGATGTCGCCGTCCGCCCGCGTGATGGTCGGTCAGAATCCAACGTTGGATTGCCATGGCTCAACTTGTTTGTTGCCCGTGCGGAAACCCCCTCGACTGTGAGCAGCTCGAGATCGTCGTGACGCTTGAGTGCCCGAAGTGCTCGCGCGAACTGAAGATCGAGATGACCGATCCCGCGCGCGGCAGGTGCCACGCGATCTTGACGGTCATGGAGGGTCCGTACTGGGTCGGCGAACAATTCGTCATGCCGCTGGGACAAGACCTGATCATCGGCAAGGCCGGAGGAAACTGGATTTCGCTCGACAGCGACGAAGTCGCCGATCGGCATTGCAGGCTCAAGCTGACGACGCGTGGCTCGGTGCAGGTGGAAGATCTGGGCAGCGAGTCGGGCACCTGGATCGGACCGGCCCGCATCGCCCGGGGGCGTCT
>CALLKH010000672.1 GCA_938008425.1 uncultured Planctomycetaceae bacterium
GACCAACTGCGTGTTCAATGGGAATCGCGCACTTAGAGGTGGAGCGATATACAACCTCGGCAATCTGACCCGAATCGTGAATTCAACTTTCAGCGGGAACTCGGCCAGCCAGCATGGCGGCACGATGTACATCGATGAGGGCTCGCTGCATCTGACAAACATCACGATCAACGGGAATTCGGCCGGAAGCGACGGAGGCGGCATCTATATCCTGGAAGGTGATCTGACCCTTCATAACGGTGTTCTTTGGGGCAACTCAGACATTGGCGGCATGGATGAATTGGCCCAGTTCAGGGTCGTTGACGGCGTCGTAACGGTGAATCACAGCATCGTGCAGGGTGGCTGGACCGGCGTCGGCGCGAACAACATCAACGCCGACCCGCTCTTCGCTGACGCGGACGGCGCCGACGACCTTCTGGGAACTGCGGATGATGATCTGACCATCTTGTCCGGGTCCCCTTGCATCAACGCGGGCGACAACATCGCCGTGCCGCTCGACGTTTACTTCGATCTTGCCGGGAATCCGCGGTTCAACGACTGCATTGTGGACCTCGGAGCCTTCGAACTCGCAAGTCCGGCGCCAGTCGATTCCGACGGAGACGGCTTTACAGATGGTTGCGACGCCTGCCCGGGCGCCGACGATCGTCCTGACCGCGACGCCGATGGCGCTGCGGATAACTGCGAAGTCTGCGCCGGCGCTTCGGAGTCTGACGCGGACGGCGACGGCGTCTGCGATGAATTTGACGCCTGTGCCGGCGACGACGCAGCGTGCGTCCTTCCAGCCAACGTGCTTTGCGTCTGGCCGCTCGCGCCGGGATTGGAGAACGGCTCAAACTGGTTCAACGCGTTTCGTAATCTGCGCAGCGCCCTCGCCGCGGCGCTGCCGGGCGACGAAATCTGGGTCGCGGCGGGAACGTACTTCCCGGACGGCGGATACCAGGCCGTCGGCGGCCATTTCATTCGGGGCAACGGCGAACGCGATCTTTCGTTTGACATGCAGCCCGATGTGGCGGTGTACGGGGGCTTCGTCGGGAATGAGTCCGCCCGCAGCGAGCGGGATGCGAATGCCAACGTCACCATCCTGAGCGGCGAGATCGACGGCAATGACCTTTTGAGTAACAACAGCATTCATGTCGTCAACGCCGGGCCATCGGTTGGTCCGACGGCGCGGCTGGAGGGGTTCACCATCACGCGCGGATTCGCAATCAGAAGCATATCAATCAATGCCGGCGCCGGCATGTTCATTTCCGGCTCGCCCACGGTCTACGACTGCTCGTTCATCGCGAACAGTGCCGATCAGCAAGGCGGGGGAATGTATATCGACAACGGATCGCCGACGATTCAGGCTTGTCGCTTCGAAGCGAATTTCAGCGACAGCTCCTCGGGCGGCGGCGCGATCTACGTCAACGATGGAACGCCGACGCTGACCGATTGCTCCTTCAGCGAAAACTCGGCCCGCCAGTCGGGCGGCGGGATGTACATCAGCCGCGGATCGACAACGCTGACCGATTGCTCCTTCAACGGAAACTCGGCCGGTTACGAGGGCGGCGCGATGTTCACCTCCATTGCATCGTTCAACCTCACCAACTGCTCGTTCATCGGAAACACAGCCGATGATCGTGGCGGCGCCGTGTACAATTACAACATTTCCGCTTCTCGCACCCTCGATCAGTGTGTCTTCAACGGAAACTCGGCCGGTCAAGGCGGCGGCGCCATATACAACCAAAGCGCTTCGCCCATTCTCGATCAGTGTGTGTTCAGCGGGAACATTGCAAATGGCACTGGCGGCGCCATGTACAACGCCAGTTCCTCGCCCATCCTCGATCACTGCGTGTTCAGCGGCAACTCGGCGACCGACGATGGCGGCGGCATGTTCAACGCCGGCGCCTCTCCCATGCTCACCCACTGTGTCTTCATTGGAAACTCGGTCAGCGATAACGGCGGCGGTTTGTATAACAACAATTCCTCACCCATCATCTCCAACTGCATCCTGTGGGGTAATTCCGACGGCGGCGCGCCGGACCAATCGGCCCAGGTCTTCACCCAAAGTGGAACGCCCGTCATTGACCACTGTGACGTGCAGGGCGGCTGGACCGGCGCCGGCGCGAACAACATCAATGCCGACCCGCTCTTCACCGACGCAGACGGCGCCGACAACATCCTCGGCACCGACGATGACGATCTGACGCTCCTCGCCGGTTCCCCCTGCATCGACGCCGGCGACAACGGCGCCGTCCCCGCAGGCGTCTTCACCGACCGGGCCGGCAACATCCGCCGCGTCGACGACCCCGCCACGCCCGACACCGGCTCGGGCGCCTGCGCGATCGTCGACATGGGCCCATACGAGTTTCAGGCCGGCGGCGGAGACTCCGACAGCGACGCCGACGGCGTGTGCGATTCGGTCGACGTCTGCCCCGGCTTTGACGACAACCTCGATGCCGACGCCGACGGCCTGCCCGACGGCTGCGACGCGTGTCCGACCGTCCCCACCGGCGACGTCAACCTGGACACCCTCGTCGACATCGGCGACGTTGCACCCTTTGTCGCGGTCCTGCTCGACCCCGGCTCGGCCACGCCGGACGAACTCTGCGCGGCCGACACAAACAACGACGCCGCGGCGGACGGCCACGATGTGCAAGGACTCCTGGACCTGATTCTTGCTCCATAGCGCAATGGTGGTGTACCTTGCTCTCGGTGCGGATCATCCGCCGCCGTTCAATGCACTTGAATGCAAACGGGCATCGACCCGGCCGCCCTTCTGCGTCGCAGGCAGGCTCCATCGCAGGGCCTTCCCTTGGCACGGCCCCATCCTTACATTCATTCGGCCATGCACACTCCCCCTTCCAAACCACCGGCGCGCCCTTGCGACGTGACGCTTCGCGATGTTCAACCGGCGGACCTGCCCGCGCTGTATGCGTTCGAGAGCGATCCCGCTTGGCGCGCGATGGCGATGGTCAAGCCGCGCACCTTTGCGGCGTTCGAAGCCATCTGGATGAAGATCATTCAGGACCGGGCGGCCGGCGCGCATGTCGATACGGGCCTGGCGCAGAAAGTGATTCTCGCCGACGGCGACCTGTGCGGCACCATCGGATGCCGCCTGGTGGACACCCGGCTGACAATCGGCTACGGCCTGAGCCGGGCATACTGGGGCCGCGGCATTGCCTCGCGCGCCCTCGGCCTGCTGCTCGCGGAGGTTCCGCAGCGTCCGCTCTACGCGACGGCCGCCGTGAGCAACATCGCGTCGATCCGCGTGATGATGAGGCACGGCTTCGTGATCACCGAAAGGCGAATCGCGATGGAGACGGAACGATTGCTGGCGTGTGAGGAGGTAAGCCTGGTGCTCGGCTAGCCGTCCTCGCGTTGCAGAGTCGGCCGGTCGGGTGCGGTACGTTTTCGCCGCCCCGTCATGGGCGCAACAAGATCAACGATGTGATGCCCTAACTCCCACCGCCCAGCAACAGACTCACAAACTCATCGACATCCCCCAGCGTGACCATTCCGTCCGGCGTCGCGCCGACGTCCGCGGCGCACAGCTCACGCGCGGTCGGCGTCGCGCCGAGCAGGATCGCAAGGAATCGGTCGATGTCGCGGCCGTTGATGAGGCCGTCGTTGTTGACGTCGCCGGGCGTGCAGGCCGGCACGCAGGAGAAGTCGGTCAGCCGCACGGCATCGACGGCCGCCTCGGTGAAGGAATTATTCGGCAGGTCCTGCGTCGAGAAGCGAAGCCGCACGACCGCTGTCGGCGTCACGAAGTCGCGAACGGCCACCGTGACGAGCTGCCATCCCTGATACGCCCCCACCGCTTCGACGAGGGTCCACGACTGGCCGTTGTCGCTTGAAAGCTCGACGACGAGCGTGTCGCCGCCGGCCGAGTCACGGAACCATCGGGCGTACGAAAGCTGCGGATCGGTCGAACTGGCGAGATCGAACGCGGGAGAGATGAGCCGCGTCGGGCCGCCGTTTACATCGTGGAAGTTGCCGTTGCCGGTCACGTAGCACCGGCCTGAGTTGTCGTAGTCGGACGTCGGATCGCCGACCACGCCGTTGCCCGAGGGAATACCGCGAACCCATGCCCCGCCGACCAGGTTTTCATTCTGAACGGTCCAGCCCAGATCGGTTTCGAAATCGTCGTGGAAGACTGTCGTGAAGGTGCCGACCGTGGCGGAGTAAGTCAGCGCCGGGGCGGAAACAGGCGACGCGACGGTGGCACCGAGCGCGCTGCCTGCCGTGAGAAAGAACTCCGCCGTCTGGTCGCAATCACCCGCCGGCAGCGTGGCGAGATACTGCTTGCCCGACACGAGGGTCAGCGGCGATGAGATAAACGAGCCCTGATCGTATCGATAGTGAATCATCGGCGAACCGGGCGCGAGCGTGTCGGTCCCTTCGATGATGTTCACCGCGAATTGCACCGCGCCCCCCGCCGGAACCATCGTCGGCGGTCCATCAGGCAGGTCGATCGCAATCGCCGCCGAGTCGGCCGCCACCACGCCGGTGGCCAGCAGCGAATAGCCCTGCGTCCCCACATTGACCGCCTTGGCGCGCACGCGAATCGTCCAGAGGCCGACCGCCGGCGATGGAACGTGAACCTGCTCGACATTGTTGCGATCGTCGGCGACGCCGCCGGGCGCACTGACGCCGCCGGAGAACACGTTGCCGCGATAAAGCGCGCCGCCGGGCGCAACCACCTCAAGATCAAGATCGTTCACCCACGCCGGCCCGTTGCCGATGCCCACGGCGCCGGGCGGATCGCAGAAGGCGAGCGTGATCTTCAGCTTTTCGTCGCTGCCCGCCACGATGAGCGGGAACTCGACCACGTCGTTGGTGGACAAGCCGAGGGCATTTCGTACGTCCGCCAGCACCGCCAGCCGGCGGCGATCGCCGTGGAAATAGAATGCGTCATCCGCCAGCAGCCGCCCCCAGCCTTCCAAATTGCTCGGATAGCCGGTGATGCCGGTCATATCGACAGACGTATTAGTCAACATCGCCTTGAGCAGCGCCGCCGTCGGCAGCATCGCGTCGGCGGGATTCGGCCGCCCCGTCGGGTGATAGCCATCGAGAAAATACTGTCGCCCGAGCACCGCCACGCCGGCCACCACCGGAGCCGCCATCGACGTGCCCGTGAGCTGCTGCGTCAGGCACGTCGTCATGCTCGCGGAATGCGTGTTGCAGCCTGGAGCGTAGACCTCCGGCTTGCGACGGCCATCGACCGTGGGGCCGGTCCCGCCGATGCAGTAACTGTGCTGGCTCGGGGCGTCCATGGTGGCGCCGACCGAGATGCAATTCTTGGCGTTTTTGGGATTCGTTCCGACGGCATCGTTGCCGCAGGCGAAGACGATCAACTGGTCCTCGTGATCGTAGCCGAAGACATCGACGCCGCGCGTCAGGCTGCCGTAGTCCACGCTGGTATCGCCCCAGCTGTTGGTGTGCAGGATCGCCCCCTGCGAGCTGTGATGCTCCAGGCGCCCGATGATACCCGGCCCATCATGTTGCGGCGTGGTGTTGAGCACGAATCGAGCGCCGTAGGCGATGCCGCGCGTGTCGTCGTCCACCCCGGCGTCACCCAGCACCGTGCACGCGACGTGGGTGCCGTGCAGGCTCGGATTCTCGGAGCCCGGTGAATAGCCGGGCCACCCGTTGATCGCCTGTGCCTTTCGGTGCGTAGGGCCGACGGGATTCGTGTCAAAAAAAGAACAGTGGTTCAGATTTACGCCCGTGTCGAGAATGCCGACGATCTGGCCCGCGCCGGTGAGGCCGTGATCATGGAGCGGCGTCGCCACCGGAATATTGCTTTGCACGATCCATCGCGTGCTGCTGTTCCAGAGCCGAACTTCCTCGGTCTCTTCAACAAACTGCACCGAGGCGATGGCGGCAAGCATGTCGACGTCGCCCAGCGGCATCGTCATGCGCAAAACGTCGTGCGTTCCGATCCGCTCGACCGCGTGAACAACCGCGCCCTCGAGCGCCAGCACCCGTGCCCGCGCCGCATCGATGTCAGTCTCGGGAAACAGCGTCACCGTCAGCGCCACGCGGCCCGAATCTGAGAGCTGCTGCCGCACCTCGGTTTCATAGCCTGCCCGGCCGATGGTGGGATGAATCTTCCAGGCCTCTTCAAACCGACCGATCCAGCGGATGAAATCGAGAGACGCGAACCGCCCTTCAACGGGCGGACCGGCGAAACTGACGAGATAGGTATTAAGCGGCAGATAATCGCCGAGCCGAAAGCCGGCCTGCGACAGTGCCGACCGCTGCCCGGCCGACAAGGGGCCGTGGAGTTGCATCAGGTAGCGCTCATCCGCGTTGATCCGGCCGGGTTGGTGCAGAAGTGAGGAAGCAGGATCGGGGTGCAACGTCGCGGCAGCCAGGTAAATCGCCGAAGGGTCGAATTCCGACGAAGCGAAATTCGGCGTCGCGACGCTCGACGGAGCGCCGGTCGCGCCGGCGGCATTGGCTGCCAATGAGCCAATGCCGCCGACGAGCACCAGCGCGCTAAGCGCCTGGAAGGGGAGTGGGTTCGAACGGAGCATGCGAATCAGCTACAAAGTCCGGGCTGGCACGGAATCTCATCGCCCCAGAAGAATCCGTTGATATCATTGCAGTCCGAGAGTGAGGCTTCGATGCAGCCGCCGGCCGGTACGCAGCATGCGCCAAACGGCTGGCAGGGGTTGCCTTCGCACGATATGCCGACACCCAGGAATTCGCCGCCCTGGGCGGTGCACTGCTCCACCGTGACGTTGCCGTTGCAGGTCTCGCCGAGACAGCAGGCGCCGCGCGGCCCGCAGGGCGCGGGCGTGCAACTGGTTCCGTTGCCGAGATAGGAAATGCTCGGCGCGCCGGCGTTCTGCGTGAAGCAATCTTCCATCGTCTGCTGGAAGCACTCGACGAAGCCGCCGAAGTCGACACAGCAGGCGCCGGTGGGTGTTGCGAAGAAGGTGCAGGTGCCCGGAAGCGATTCCTCGGTCGTGGGCGGCAGCGAAACAAACGGTTGATCGCCGAAGTCATCGGTAAACGCCGTGTAGATGACGCGGCAATCGCAGCCGTCGAAGCAGTCCTGGAAGCCGTGTTCAATCGTCCACTCCCAGAAGCCGCCGAAGTTCTCGATCTTCCAGATGTTGCGCTCGTTGTTCACGCCGCCGATGCAGTGATCCGGTTCGGCGTACGCGACCTCCTCAACAGCGCCGCCGTACATCGCACCGATCAGCGGAATATTGATGCGGCCGTCGGTCGGGAAATAGTGGACACGAATGTGCAAATCGCCGGGGCGAAACGTTTCCATGTTGCAGCCGAAGATGCACCGCACGCAGCCGCTGGTGCAGGTGGGTGGCGGGTCGTTCGGTTCAGGCAGGCAGCAACCGCCGCAGGTGCAGGGCGGCATGCACTGGTTTGCGGAGTTGATGCCGAAGAAGGTGTTCAGACATTCGTAGTCGGGATTGGCGCCGAGTGGATCATGAAGGCGGATCAGCATCGCGTTGCTGGAGAACAGCGTCTGATTGGGTCCCTGGCCGGTCAGATCAGGCGTGCCGTCCTCATCGAAGTCTCCGGAAAGCGCGACGATGTCATCGAAGTCGCGGGCGATTCGATCGATCACGGCGTTCGGCACAAAAAAGGCGTTGGTCCCGAGATTGAACGGGTCTTCGTTCACATTAATGCTGATGTTGTCGTAGGCGATTCGGGTCGCAATGACGTTGGGATGTGACGGCGGATAAACCAGCGGGCCGTTGAAGCAATTGTTGACGTAATCGCAGATCAGCCCGGTCGGATCGAGCAGCGCCGCCACGAACAGGGGGACGTCGGCGTCATCCACATCGCCGTCGCTGTCCATGTCCGAGGCGCAATCCGCCTGCGGGCTCACGGAACCATATATGAGGTAGGTCGAGACAAAGTTATGAATGTCTTCGCCGTTTACGCGGAAGTCATAGAACGTTTCATCGACAAACCCATCGCCGTCGAGATCGACTTCGAGACGATCGTTGGCGTTGCCCTTCATGCAGCAGACTTGCGCCTCAACGGCCGAGGCGGACCAGCCAACCAAAACGGCTGCTGAGAAAATCAACTTGCAAAAACGCGGCATTCGTCGCTCCTTCAGGTTATTTGAGAACCGCGGGGATGGTTCCTGGTCTGACTGACAGCTGGCTGGGGTTGTCGGCCGCCCCCAGGCGAGCCGGGAAGCGCAATCACACAACGGACTTGCACGTTCTTCCCACTACCAGATACCGCGAAATTGAGCGAGCCCTCCCGCCACTTTCGTCCATGCGGTCCGCGAATACCCCGAATCGAATCCGGAAACACCGTTTTTTCGGGGAGGTCCGGTTTCACGACAGCCGCATCGTTCTCATTCGCTAGCGACATTCGGCGAAATCTCATGCAGTAGGGCTACGGTGGGTCGAGCGAATTCGTCGCAACGGATTGTGCCTCGGATAGACGTGTCCAAACCTCTGAAAATGCCGTCTCGAACTGAGCCAGCGGCGGGATCGGCGTGTAGGCATCCGCGTACGCCTGAAGCAGCATGTCCTCCGCTTCTTCATGGCGGCCTTCATCGATCAGCACGTCGGCCAGCCTCAGGCAGCCTTCAATGATTCGCGGGTCGGGGGCCGGTCGAAGGACCCGGTAGATCGAGATCGCCTCACGAAAGTGCGCCTCCGCCTCGTCGAACCGCCCCTTGGCCGCGAGAATTCGGCCGTACAACGTGTGAGAGCCCGCCGGATGCGGGTGATGTCTGGGCAGCGAGCGGGAGTATATGCAGAGCGATTCCCGCACGATCGATTCGGCGTCGTCCATGTTTCCATTCGCGAACTCGATGCGGGCCAGATTATTGAGCGTCGCCGCGATCTCGGGGTGCTCGGCAGGAAAGATCGCTTCGCGAATCGCAAGCCCCTCCAGCAGCGCCTCACGCGCCTCGTCGAAGCGGCCGACATCAATCAGGATTGAACCAAGGTTGTTCAAGCTCGTCGCGGCGTAGCGATCCTGGGGGCCGAGCCGCAATACATAGATCCGATGTGCTTCGCGGTGGGCCCGTTCCGAGTCGCCGGTTCGCCCCAGCTCCGCGTAGAGAACGCCGAGGTTGTTCAGGGCGTGTGCGACGTGAATGTGTTCCTCGCCGAGAACAGCGCGATAAATGTCGAGCGCCTCCACGAAGAGCGCCTCCGCCCTCGCCATGTTCCCCCGGTGGAAGCACAGCCCCGCGAAGTTGTTCCGAATGGTCGCGCCGTTGAGATCGGCCGAGTCCTCGTCGGCCGCCAGCATTTCCAGCGCTGCCTGATACAGCGCGTCCGCCTCCGAGAGCTGTCCCTGCTCCTCAACGATCAGTGCGAGGCTGTTATATGCCATCGCTCGCGACTTGGCCGTGGAATCGGGATGGCGCTCGTACACGGCAAGGGCGCGGCGCGAGTAATCCTCCGCCGTCGGCAGATTGCGATAAAGCCGATGCACCTCGGAAAGACTCGCCAGGGTTGCGGCCGTATCAAGTGAATCCAAACCCAGTAGGCGCTCGCGAATCGCCAGCGACTCCTCGAACATCCGGCGCGCCTCGTCAAGATTCCCTCGAACCGTCAAGACCGCCGCAAGATCACCGAGCAGCTTGGCGTAAGCCGTCGACGTTGCATCGATCGAGGCCTGCAATTCCAGCGCCCGACGACCGTGCACTTCGGCCTTGTCGTACAGACCGATGCCGTAGTACGTATTACCGATGACACTGTTCATCTCCGCTTCGACATCGGGCTGGCCGGCGAATTCCTCGCGAAGCCTCGGCGCCACTCGATCCAGTACCTCTCGAACGGTCGTGTTCGGGCCGTCGCCATCCTCCGGATTGGCCGAGGCCAGCATCTCCTTCAGGTACGCCATGATCCGCTCAGCCCGCGCCCGCTGGGAGCGCTCCGCTTCAGCGCTGCGCTCGGCCAACGCGCGCTGCTCACGCTCCGCCTCGGCGTTTCTCTCCGCCAGCTTGCGCTGCTGCTCAACCTCCACCATGGCTGCGGATTTCTGAAAGTACAGTGACGTCATGAGCACGGCGCTCACCGTGACGAACACCACGAAGAGCGCCGCCGAACCAACCAGCACCCGGTTTCGGCGGGCGAACATGCGCAACTGATACGTCATGCTCGGCGGGCGCGCCCGAATGGGCTCGTTCTTCAAAAAATGCCGGATGTCCTCGGAGAATTCATGGGCCGTCTGGTAGCGATAGTCCCGGTCCTTTTCGATCGCCTTGAGCGCGATGGTTTCCAGATCCCCGCGCAATCGCTGGTCGATGGAAGAGAGCCGGCGCGGCGGCTGGTCCTGAATCATCGAGGCGACCTCGGTGATCGCCTTGTTACGCACGTCATACGGAAGCCGGCCGCAGAGAAGCTCGTAGAAGACGATGCCGAGCGAATACACGTCGCTGCGCGTATCGACGTCGTGCGGATCGCCGGAACACTGCTCGGGACTCATGTAGGTCAACGTGCCGATAATCTGGCCGACGCCCGTCTGTACCGTCGTGACCGCGATGTCTTCATCCAGCACGCGAGCCACGCCGAAATCGATGATCTTCGGCCGCCCCGCGCCGTCGACCAGAATGTTCGCCGGCTTGAGGTCGCGATGAATCACGCCGCGTTGGTGCCCGTGGTGCACCGCGTCGCAGATTGCGACAAAGAGTCTCAGCCGCGCTTCCACGTCCAGTTTGTTCTTCTCGGCATATTCCGTGATCGCCAGCGCATCCGGGATGTACTCCATCGCGAAGAACGGCCGCCGTTCGCCGCCCTCGACGTGCGTACCCGCCTCAAGAACCTGCGCGATGCACGGATGACGCAGATGCGCCAGCACCGCGGATTCATGCTCAAACCGACGAAGCACGCTGCGCGATGCGAATCCGCCGCGCATGACCTTGATCGCTACCGATCGGCGCGGATTTTCCTGCTCGGCCTCATAGACCGTGCCCATGCCGCCCGACGCGATCACCCGCTTCAGCGCGTAGCGCCCGATCTGCTTTCCTTCGACCGGAATATCCAGCTCGTTGGACAAATCGGAGGAGAGAAATCCCTCGGCCGGCGGCTCGATGAAACACGCGGCATTCTCGTGGCCGGCCAGCAGGCGTTCGACCTCGCCGCGGAGCGCGTCGTCCGGACATTTCTGATCAAGAAACGCGGCGCGCAACTCCGGCGGCTGATCGAGCAGGTCGTGAAAGAGCGACTCGATCTCATTCCATCGGCGCAACGTTTCTTCTGAGTTTGACACGGGCGTCGGGTTTTCCGCGTGTGGTCAGGCTCCGTGAAGTCGCGTGGGGTTCGGCACGAACGACTCCGCCATATTCCTGAATTGTATGCTCGCGAGGTCCCCTTGTTTCAGGTGCAGGGTCCCATCAGGTTTGTGTAATCTCGGCCCGAAGCCAGGCCTTGGCCATGGTCCAGTCACGTTCGACCGTTCGCAGGGGGCAATCGAGCACCTTTGCGGCCTCGGGTGCCGTGAGCCCTCCGAAAAAACGAAGTTCAACCACACGGGCCTTGCGTTCATCGATCTGGGCCAGCCGTTCAAGCGCCTCATCCAGGGCGACGAGATCCAACGCCCGCTCTTCAAAGCTCGCAACGGCCTCGTCGAGCGACGCTTTCACCGCCCCGCCGCCCCTTTTTTCGGCCTTATGCATTCTGGCTCGATCCACCAGGATGCGCCGCATGGCCTTCGCCGCCACGCCGAAGAACTGGGCGCGGTCGCTCCAGCCCGCGGTCCTCTGGTTCACCAGCCTGAGATACGCTTCGTGGACAAGGGCAGTCGGTTGAAGCGTGTGATCGGACCTTTCATGGCTTAAGTAATCCGATGCGATCCGGCGCAGCTCATCATAAACCAGCGGCAACAGCTGGTTGACGGCCTCCGCGCTGCCGCTTCGTGCGGCTTCGAGAAGCTGGGTAACATCGCCGGAGTTCGTCATATCGAGAGACCCATTTTCCGGATTCATTCTACATTCGTGGCGGGTTCGGCACCAGAATTACGCGGAATGGAATGATGCGTGCGCGAACGAACCGGGGCGTTAATTCAAACCGGTCCGTTTTCAACCGCACCGACAGGCCCGACAGGGTCTGCACCCTTGGTCTTCCGATAAGGCCCGCCTCGTCCGAAGGCCGGGCAGGTCGTCGTTGAGTCGCTCGGAGCCTATTGTTGAAAGCCGGTCGACATATTTCGAAGGACGACCCTTTCGGAGCATTCTGGAACGCGACGAAGTCAACCGGACTCGTTCGCTCTTACGGATGCCAATTCTCGTGAATCGAATCGAGGGTGCGGGAGTTCGACGGAAGAGGAAACAGGCATTTTTTCGGGAGGTGAAATGATGAAGGCAATGGTTTATTCACTTGGGCTCGTCGCGATCTTGTCGACGACCGCCGCTTACGGCCAGCCGATTTACAACAATCTCGGCGCGCCGGAGTTCCAGCAGACCCTGGAATGCGGTAGTTTTGATGTTCAGACCTGTGCGGATGACAT
>CALLKH010000673.1 GCA_938008425.1 uncultured Planctomycetaceae bacterium
ACTGCTGGATCCCGCGCCCGTCATGCTCAACGACTGGGTCTATGGCGGCACCCGATCATTGGTAATCGACGGTGAGTACCTGGTCGTCGGCCCGGACTGGAGCAGTGGTTCGACGATCAAGGCGCGGCGGGTGGGTTTGAGTGGCCAGCCGATCGGCTCGTCCTTCAATGTGCCCAGCCTGAACATCGCGTCCAATGGAACCGAGTATTACGTGACGTGGATTGCGGATTTTGTAAACCTTGTCGGCTCTCGCATGACGGCGACGGGCGCATTGCTGACTCCAACCGGAACCATGATCGTTCCAAGCTTCGCCCAGTTCACGCAGTCCACCCTGACCCATGACGGCCTTCAGTGGTGGGTGGAGTGGGGTGCGTCCGACCAGTTGCATACCGTTCGAATCAACGCGGCCGGGACCGTGCTCGATCCCGGCGGCGGCGTGCTGCTTCCGATCTCCATTGGCGGAACCGTAAGCACGGCCTATGGCCCCATGCTCGCGCCGCAGTCGGCCGGCGGAGTTTTCCTCTTCTGGTATGACTTGCGCGCGGCCCTCGGGAACGACACCAATGTCTTCATGCTTCCAGTGAGTGCCCAGAACGTGGCAGGGACGGAGGTCTGCGTCTCAACAGGGACGCCGAGCCAGCGCACCCCGGACTTCGCGCCGGGGCCCGGCGGGCGGATGGCCCTCGCATTCTGCAGCGAGAGAGCCAATGACGACCGGGTGCTGGTCCATCTGCTCAACAGCGCCGGAATGCCCCTGAATGAAGAGCCCATCGAGGTCTACCGGGGACCGGTTGTGGGACGACCCTCCATCGCGTGGAACGGTTCATTGTACCTGGTGACATGGGATACCGGCGCGAGCGGCGCCTCGGCCACGAATATCAAGGCGCGTCGGATGAATGCCGACGGCACGTTTGTAGATCCAGCGTTCGATGTCATGATCGGCTTCAGCCCCGATGTGGAGGCGCTTGGGCCGGATTTCCTCATCGCCAGCAGTCGCGTTGCAACCAATCCCCAGATTATTTTCGCGCAGGCCATTCGAATCGATGGCGAGACCGGTTCACTGCTGGACACCGCGCCTTTTATCATCGGCGGCAACTATGTCTCGACCGGTCCCCGTGTTCACAACGACGGCGCCCGCTGGATCGTCACATATCACTCGCACTGGTCCCATGACAATCCGCAGTCCGACGCCGTCTTCAACTTCGTAAACGCCGACGGGTCCTTTACGGCAGCCGCCAATCCGACCGCGACCTCGGGCGGGGCCGGCACACCCGACGTCGCGTTCTCGGGAGACAAGTATCTCTTCGTCTGGCGAAACAACTCGCTTGCCAACGCGAACAACTATGTTGCCGGAAGGGTCATGAACGCGAACGGCACTTTCGCCACGGGGAATTTTGTGATCGCGGAGGCTGCGGGACGACAGCTGCGCCCGGTGGTATCTTGGGACGGCGAGACCTTCGTCGTCGCCTGGGATGATCAACGTCATCAGGGGTCGTTCTTCGACGAGCGCACCGACATCTATGGCGCGCGTGTTTCGGAATCCGGCGCCGTGCTCGATCCTGCCGGTGTTCCCATTTACGTCGGGCCGAACGGTGACGCTGCGGCCGCGATCATCAGTCAACCGGGGGGCGTGAGCTTTGTGGCTTCGGCGCGTTTTGAAACCACCGAGCTATTCGATTCGTATCGCATCGGCCTCACGCGAGTCGGAGATTTTGCCCTGCCCGGCGATCTCACGGGCGACGGCGTAGTCGACGAGGTGGACATCGTCTTCCTGGTCGAGGTGTTGGTCGGACTGGATACAGACCCCGCCCACGTGAGCCGCTGCGATCTCAACGGCGATCAGTTGGCCGACGGCGCCGACCTGCCGGTGTTCCTTGAAATGTATTTGTCCGCTCCCTGAGTATCGGGGAAGGACGGCCGGCCGTTGAAGTGATAAGTCCCGCGGAACTGACAGTTATGACGCCTCCGGCCGGCGCTTCATGAACCGGCCGATCAAAAGACCGATCTCGAAGAGCAGCACCATCGGTACCATGAGGAGCAGCATCGTGCCGACGTCGGGGGTGGGCGTCAGCACCGCCGCGCCGATGGCGACGCCGAGGATGACGTACTTGCGCGAGGCGGACATCGAGTCGGCCGGGACGATGTCCATCATGATCAGAAAGATCACCACGATCGGAATCTGAAAGCCGAGCCCGAACGCGAGGGCGAGGTTCACCACGAAGCCGAGATATTCCGCGACACTGAAGAATGGCTGCACGAACTGCGACGACGTGCTCTTGATGAGCGGTTGCTCGTAGAGGTCGTCCACGCCGCGAACGTACAGCTTGCGCGACTGCTCGTTGAACCAGATTTCCCCCGGTTTGGGGTCGGTTGGATTGGTGGTGACGACCGGAACATCGACGGCCGGCACGGGCTGCGAGGTGACATGCGGCGTGGCGGATTCACTCGAGAGAAACTTGACAAGCGGATTGGATTCACCGGGGAGCGGGAAGCTCTTTGAGAAGCCGATCAGGAATTGCATCAGCCCGGTCAGGACGACGACGACCATGAATGCCGCGCCGAGCGCAAAGAGAAACATGGAGATCGGACCGAACAGCCGAACGAGCTTCTTCTCGTTCGGATACAGCCCGGCGCCGACAAACTGCCACAACTGATAGAGGATCCACGGCGCCGCAAAGACGATGCCGAACTCGAGTGCGATCTTGAAGTATTCGATAAACGACTCGATCGGGTTGAGCTGAACCATGCGCGGGTCGAAGCCCATTTCCCGCATAGCGACGAAGTACGGCGCGGTGAGCGTGCTGATGATGACGTCGCCGAAGTAATAGCAGAAGACGACACTGAGAACGAGGCCCCAGAGCGATCGGATGATGCGGGTGCGCAACTCCTCCAGGTGATCGCCGAACGACATTCGCGATACGTCGACGGCATCCTCTCGGGTTTGAATCTGGTTCTCCGCCATATCCGCCCTGGAATGGGATCCGATCGGCCGCCCGTTGCAAAGGGCCCGGCCGCTTCAACTCTTATCGGCTGCGCGCCGCGGGGATGACAGTTGAATAGCGGCCCGGCGTCGAGCCGTGTTCCGAGAATCGGCCGCGCCCGGCGACAAATCGTCCGGCCCGGCGCGAGCCTTCGTCATTAATACTGCGGTACGGCCGGATCGATCTCGATCGACCACGCGTGGATGCCGCCCGCCATGCTGACGACGCGGCCGAGCCCTGCTTCGCGGAGAAAGGCGGCCGCCTGCACGCTTCGATGGCCGTGGTGACAGTGGGTCACGACGACGCGACCCTCGGCCAGCTTCCGGATTTCGCCGACGGACTCGCGCAGTTGCGGCAGCGGGAACAGGTGGGCGCTTTCAATGCGCGCCGTGTCGAACTCCTCGGGCTGGCGAACATCGATCAGCGCGACCGGGTCACCGCGGTCGATCATTGATTTGACGTCTCGAACTGAAATTTCCCATTGTGGGTCGATGTGTCTCGACATGTACAACTCCTGAAGATCTCAATCACTCGCGGCGCGGGATTTGAGGTATGAACGCGCGATCTCGCAGTGCATCCGCACGCCGAGGGGGATGGCGTCGTCCGGAAAATCATAGTTGGGTTGATGGAGGGTCGGCTGTTTGGCGGGGTCGCCTTTTCGCACGCCCATCCGCCAGAACGTGACGGGAATGCGCTCGGCGTAGTAGGCGAAGTCCTCGCCGCCCATGCTCGGTTTCATTCGGCCATCCACCTTCTCCGCGCCGACGACCTCGCGCGCCACCGATGTGACGAACGCGGCGGTTTCCACATCGTTGACCAATACCGGATAACCCCAGCCGAGATCGACTTTCGCCTTTGCGCCGAAGGCCGCGGCGGTCTGCTCCGCGAGCGCGGTGAAGCGCTCGACGACGCGGGCCCGCACGCCGGCATCGAGCGTACGGATCGTGCCGGAAAGTTCGGCCGTCGCGGGGATGATGTTTCCCGCGGTTCCGGCCTTGATCGTGGCGACGGTCACCACGACGGCCTCGATGGGGTCAATGTTTCGTGAGGCAATGGTCTGAAGCGCGGTCACAAGATGCGCGGCGACCACGATGGGATCGACGCCGCGATGGGGATAAGCGGCGTGGGCGCCCTGGCCTTGAATCGTAATCTTCCACGGGTTGGTCGATGCCATGGCGGGGCCGGGGCAGACGCCGATTTCGCCGAGCGGCATGTAAGGCCAGCCGTGCAGTGCGAAGGCCGCGTCGACTTTCGGGTTGTCGAGGCCGCCCTCCTCACAGAGGATTCCGCCGCCGCCGCCGCTTTCCTCCGCGGGCTGGAAGATGAATTTCACCTTGCCCGGAAGCTCCTCAGCCATCTGTGACAGAATCATGGCAGCACCGGCGAGGCAGGTCATGTGGCCGTCGTGGCCGCAGGCGTGCATCTTCCCGGGCGTCTTCGAGGCGTAAGACGCGCCGGTCTGTTCCTCGATGGGCAGGGCGTCGAGTTCGGCGCGAAGTGCGACGCAGGGGCCGGGCTTGTCGGCGTTCAGCGTGGCGATGATGCCGGTCCGGGCGATGCCGGTCTGAATCTTCAGGTTGCCGAGCGGCTTCAGTCGTTCAACGATGCGCCGGGCGGTCTCGTGCTCTTCGAATGCAAGCTCGGGGTGGGCGTGAATCTCGCGGCGCAGGGCGACGAGATCCGGCAGAATGCGATCGATGGCGTTCTGTATTCGGCTCATGGCCCGCCAAGATACACGATCGGGCCCGATGGCGGCAGTGTCCGAAAATATGGAAGTTCTACGCCGTAGTCAGACATCGCGAATCGTCAACGCAACACGGAATGTTGCATCGAGGCAACGTGGATTTTTGCGCTCCGAGAATGGTGACGAATTCTTGGTGCGAACACGGTTTTTCGACGGCCGGTCGGTTGGTACGCCGGTTGCATCTCTGGTCAGGCGACGCCGGCCCGCTTGTGAGGGCCGGGGGTTCCTGAAGCTGGAAAGGGGACATCAGATGCGACGAACCATTCGACGACGCAACATGCGACGCGGGACCACGGTGGTGGAGATGGCTGTCGTGGCGCCGGTGGTGGTGCTGATGATGCTCGGCTTCATGGAGGTGGGCAACGCGTTCAGGGTGAAGCAGTCGCTGAATCACGCGGCGAACCGGGCGGCCCGCGCGGCCACGCTGCCGGGCTACAGCCTGGCGGACGTGAAGGATGTTGCGGCCGAGGCGCTCAACAACGCCGGTCTGCGTGACTACACGGTGACGAGCGATATCGATGAACTCGGCCCCGAGGATCGGGCCGTCACCGTCGAGATCAACATTCCCTTCAATCGGGTCCTGTTCACCGGCAGCATGCTGGGCGGCGGCGGGTACACGCTGAGCGCGAAGAAGACCGCTCATCGTGAGATGGAAGTGGATTCCCGGCCGAAGAACTGAACGACATTCCGATCAACCGGCTCCCTCCTCGTTTCACCATCTCGCGACCGATCATGGATGCCTTCGATCTCCGCGGCACTTCAGGCGAACACTAATCTTCACTCACTGCCGGCGACGACGTCGCCGATTCGCCGGACTTCTTTCCGGTTTCTGATAACTCCGGATCCAAAGGCGGCCGCGGGCCGGCGGGCTGGGTGGCCGCGGGCGACTCCATCGGCAACTCCGGATAATCGGGGAATTCCTCTCTCAGTCGATTCCAGACCGCGCTGTCGGGCCGGCGCATTTCCTTCTGCTGCAACATGCTCATCGCCCGATCGCGATCGGGCATCAGCTTGATGAAAGCCCGCGCAGCAACCAGCGCGCCATCGACATCCTCCTGGGCCAAGTGAAGGCCCAGCATGGAGTAGTGGGGCAGGGGCATGGCACTATTCAACTCGAGCGCCCGGCGCGCCCATTTCATGGCAAGATCGGCGAATTGCGGCTTCGGCGCGAACTGGTCGGCCAGCGCTGCATAGACGTCGGCGAGGCTTGCTGCCGGCGCCGATGGATTGGCCGCCGCGAGCGCCGTCAGTTGGGCGCCCGTCGCGTCTTCGCGGCCGGCGGCGGCGAGTACAAGTGCGCGCGTCTGCCCCAGCTCGAGCGGCAGGGCTTCCTGGCGCGGATCCTTCACGTCAGGCGGCAGCGGGCCGACGATCAGGACATGGGCTCGCACGAGCTCATCCAGAAGCTCGTCTGTCTGCGACGTCGGCTCGTCATGAAGCCGGTAGATGACCATCTCGCGAATGGCCGCCGAATGCGCCGCAAAGAGTCGCGGCCCCGCCCTGGCGTACATTTCATCTGCGCGGCGGGCGAGCGTCACGGCGCCGGCGGCGTCGCCGGTCAGATCCTTCAAGAGTGCCGCGAGTCGAAACGTTTCCGGCGACAGCCGATCGGTCCACTGGTCGACGGGAACGAGATAATCGGCCTCCGCGACGCGGCCCTGTTCATTGAGCGCGGCGAAAGCGCCGGGCACGCGTCGAAACAGGTCTTCCGCCATCGCCCGGGTGGACTCGTCCATCTCGCCGCGCCGCAGCAGGCATCGCAGCCAGATCATTCGCTCGCGCGGCGCCGCCTGCGGAATATCCTGCCACATCCGAAGGGCGATCGCCGTGTTGAACGGGTCGTCCTTGAAGCTCGCCGCGAGCGCGGCCTGGTACTCCTGGAAATAGTAGGCCGCCTGCTGGGTGTCCCCGCGGGCCTGTGCGGCGCGAACGAGGATTCCGAAGACCTCGGATGCCAGACGAGAGACACTCAGAAATCTCGGTGCCGCTTTTTCCAACGCGCCGAGCGCGTTTAATGCCCCGGCCGCCTGCGACAGCGTCGCGTCCGACGGCCGAGGTTCGGACGCCACCGCCTTTGCGAAGGCGGCCGTCCGTGACTTGACGGCAAACATTCTTGCAGTGAGCTTGAGAAACGGTTCGAGGATCTGCTCGCCCGCGGCGTCCGCCTTCTGTATCGCCTCTTCATATCGCCCTTCCTCGTGGGCGATCTGTGATTGGTAGCTCGCCTGGATGCCCAGCCAGTCGCGGTAGCCGTAGTAGCCGAGTGCGAGGCCGATGACGACCGCGGCGAGGCCGAGTCCGCGAAACACGCCGGAGCCGAGTCGCTGATCCCGCGGGCTTGATTCGGCCGACACGGCGCCGTCGCCGGACTCGGTGTTCGATTCCGTCGCCGACGTCGTCTGCACGGGCTCAGTCTGCCGCCGCTCGACTCGAATGATCGCCCAGAGTACGGCCCAGATCGTCAGGAAAATCGGCGGGAAGCCCGGCTCGCGCATCGCGACGCTCGAACATTCTTCAAGCATCATGCCGAAGAGCGCGGCCGATAGACCGACGACCAGCCATCGGTGCGGGCGCTCCTCGGGCGCGGTTCTGGCGCGATCGCAATATCGCATGGCGTAAAGCAGCGTCAGCAAGAGGGCGAACACAAACGCGGCCGCACCGACGATGCCGAGATCGGCCAGCAGTTCGAGGAACTCGTTGTGGGCCTGGATGAACCACCATCGCTCGCCCATCGCGCGCGTCGACGGTTCGTCGAGCTGATCCTCGCGGGCGATGCCGGACGCCCGCATCGCGTAGCCGCCCTCGCCGTTGCCGCCGACCGGCTTGTCCTTGAAGAGCGCGATGGCGTACGGCCACTCGTGGTTGAGCCGGGTGCGAATCGAGTGGGCACGCTCGCCCGAGGCGCCGGACTCCCGAAGCGACTGAATTTTCCAGACGCCCACCAGCGCTATCACCAGCGCGACGAGCGCCACGGCCGGACGAACGGATCGCTTCGAGATGATCATCGCCATGAACGCGATGCCCGCCGCGAATCCGACCCAGGCGCTGGATCGCGACTGCGAGAGCAAGAGCCCGAGCAGCGTCACGGCGAAAGCAACTACCGCAAAGGCGCCGACCAGGCGATTGGGCCTTACTGCCGCACCGCCCGCCGCCCGGCTCGGACGCGAGAGCGAATCCATGGCAAGCCCGATCGCCGCGAACACGGCCGGCAAAATGCACGCGCCGAACCAGAGGCTGTTGCCGATCGGATAAACCAGGCGTTGATCGGGCAGGCGGAAAGCGGCGAGCATGCTCAGCCAGCCCGGCTCGGTGCGAACGGTGTAATACCAGAGGCCCAGCGCCGTGCAGGCCGAGACCGCGACGACGAGCCACAGCGTCAGCCGGCGGGCATGAATCGGAAGCAGCAGAAGCGCGATCGGCCACCACCACGCCGCCTGCATGTAGCGAATGACCACGCCGCCGAAGCTCACGTCGGGCGCGTGTGATGAGAGAAACGACGTGATCGCACTGATCGCGAGCAGCACGATCCACCAGAAAACCGGGCTCCATGCCCGCGCGCGAAAATTCCATGCGTCGTCAGCGGTCAGCCTCGGCCGGGCGGTTGTCGTCAGCAGTCGAAGCCCGCCGGCGATGGTGAGCAGTGCGGCGGCCATGTAGTAGATGAGATTTCGAATTTCGACGCCGCGCGCCGTGGGGAATTCGCTTCGTTCAGCCTCGGGTCCGGCCAGTGCCAGCGCCGAGACGATGGTCCTGAGCAGCGAGTCGTCATTCTTGTGGGCGCTGGAGAATCCCGCCGGCGACGTGAGCAGGCAGTTGCCAACCAGGGCAAGCCCCGCGATCCAGACCAGCACCGTACTGATGCGCCTCGCGGCCGGCGAGTCGTGGGTCAGCGTGTCATTCGAGTTGTCGTATGGCATCATTCAAACTTTCACAGGCGACGAGTTCGATCTTCTCGTCGCTTTTTCGTTTCACGTCGGCGGCGCCGCCCTTCGGCAGGATGAACCGCTTGAAGCCCACTCGCGCCGCCTCGGTCACGCGCTGCCGCAGATGGTGAACGGTGCGCAGTTCCGAACCGAGCCCCACTTCTCCGCAGACGACGGTGCCCGTCGGCAGGCATCGATTCGTCATGGCCGAATAGGTCGCCAGCGCGATCGCCAGGTCCGCCGCCGGTTCGT
>CALLKH010000674.1 GCA_938008425.1 uncultured Planctomycetaceae bacterium
ATGGGCAGCCTCCGACTCTAGCTACACAAATGCGTAAAAATACCCTATACTCCCTTGTTTTGGCTTCCGAAATCTGATCTGAAAGCGAGAATCGTGAACAGCCCCCTCCTGAACCTGCTCCCCCACCGGGTGCTCCTCATCGACGGCGCGATGGGAACGAGCATCTATTCGCACGACCTGTCCATCGACAAGGACTATGCCGGCTGTGAAAACTGCCCGGAGATCATCACCGAAACCCGGCCGGAGGTTTTGGCCGAAATCCACGCCTCGTTCTTCGAAGTCGGGGCCGACTGCGTCGAGACCAACACCTTTGGCGCCAACAAAATCGTGCTGGCGGAGTTCGACCGCGCGCACGAGACCTACAAGTTCAATCTCGACGCCGCGAAGATCGCCCGCAAGTCCGCCGACAAGTTCTCGACCCCCGACAAGCCGCGGTTCGTCCTTGGATCGATGGGCCCCGGCACCAAGCTGCCCTCGCTCGGCAACACCACGTTCGACATTCTCGAGGACAGCTACGCCGAGCAGGCCCGCGGACTGCTCGACGGCGGCGTGGACGCGCTAATCATCGAAACCTGCCAGGACATCCTCCAGGTCAAGGCCGCCATTTCCGCCGCCACGCTGGCGATGCACGAAAAATCCCGGCAGGTGCCGATCATCTGCCAGGTCACGATCGAAACGACCGGCACCATGCTCGTCGGCACTGACATTGCCGCGGCGCTGGTTGCCATCGAGGCCTATCCCCAGGTGCAGGTCATCGGAATCAATTGCGCGACCGGCCCGCAGGAGATGGCCGAACACGTGCGCTACCTGACGCGGACCAGTTCGCGGTACATCAGCGTCGTGCCGAACGCCGGCCTTCCGCAACTGGTCGACGGTAAGACGCACTACGCTCTCTCGCCGGAAGAGCTGGCCCGCTGGGCGCGCGAGTTCGTCGTCACCGACGGCGTCAACATCATCGGCGGCTGCTGCGGCACCACGCCCGCCCACATCGCCGCGATGCACGAGGCCATTCGCGATCTCAAGCCGCTCAAGCGCAATCCTGTTCGCCAGCCGAGCGTGTCGAGCCTGTACCAGGCCGTCACACTGCGGCAGGACAACAGCTTTCTCATCGTCGGCGAGCGCTCGAACACCAACGGCAGCAAGAAATTCCGCGAACTGCTTCTCGCCGGCGACATCGACGGTCTCGTCGACATGGGCCGCGAGCAGGTCAAGGAAGGCTCGCACGTGCTCGACGTCTGCGTCGATTACGTCGGCCGCGACGGTGTGCCCGACATGCAGCAGGTCGTCACGCGCTACACCAAGGACGTGACCGTCCCGCTGATGCTTGATTCGACCGAGGCCCCGGTACTGGAGGCCGGCCTCAAGCTGGCCGGCGGCAAGTGCATCGTCAACTCGGTGAACCTCGAAGACGGCGAAGAGAAGATGGAAAAAGTCTGCCCCATGCTTCGCAAGTACGGGGCGGCGGTCGTCGCGCTCACGATCGACGAGGACCCCGAAGAGGCGATGGCCAAGACGGCCGATCGCAAGCTGTCGATCGCCACGCGCATTCACGGCCTGCTGACGGAGAAGTACGGAATCAACGAGGAAGACATCCTCTTCGACTGCCTGACCTTCCCGGTGACCACGGGCACCGAGGCCGATCGCCGGCTGGCGCTGGAGACGCTCGACGGCATCGAGCAGATCATGAAGGCGTTTCCGCGGTGCGGTTCGATCCTCGGACTGTCCAACGTCAGCTTCGGCCTTCTGCCGGCCGCCCGCGCCGTGCTCAACTCGGTATTTTTGCATGAAGCAATGGAGCGCGGCCTGACGGCGGCCATCGTCCACGCGAGCAAGATTCTGCCGCGGAACAAGATCAGCGATGAACGCTGGGAAACCGCCCTCGACCTGATCTACGACCGCCGACGCGACGGCTACGACCCGCTTCAGAAATTCATCGGCCTGTTCGACAAGGGCGAAAAGGTCGGCGAAAAGAAGACCATCGCCAATCTGCCCGTGGAGGAGCGGCTCAAGCAGCGGATCATCGACGGCGAGCGCATCGGCATCGACAAGGATCTCGCCGAGGCGATGCAGTCCTACAAGCCGCTGGAGATCATCAACACCTTCCTGCTCGACGGGATGAAGGTGGTCGGTGAGCTCTTCGGCGCCGGGAAAATGCAACTCCCGTTCGTGCTTTCCAGCGCGGAGACGATGAAGGCGGCCGTCGCGATCCTGGAGCCGCACATGGAGCGCGTCGAGGGCGAGAGCAAGGGCAAGATCGTGCTCGCCACGGTGAAGGGCGATGTTCACGACATCGGCAAGAACCTCGTCGACATCATCCTCACGAACAACGGTTTCACGGTCTACAACCTCGGCATCAAGAAGCCGATCAATGACGTGATCGCGGCATTCGAGGAGCACAAGGCCGATGCCGTCGGACTCTCAGGCCTTCTGGTCAAGTCGACGCTCGTCATGCGCGATGATCTGATCGTGCTCAACGAGCGGAACCTGACGATGCCGGTCATCCTCGGCGGCGCGGCGCTGACCCGCGGATACGTCGAGAACGACTTGCGGTCGCTTTATCACGGCCCCCTCGCCTACGCCAAGGATGCGTTCGACGGCCTCGCGCTCATGAACCGGCTGGCAGACGGCAAACCGTTGGTTGACGTCTCCACGCCTTCCGCCGCGCCCCGGCCGACCCGCGCCGCGGTCGAAGACTCCGCGGAGAGTTACGAGGTGCCGGCGCGCAGCGAGATTTCAACTGACAATCCGATCCCTGCGCCGCCCTTCTGGGGCGCCCGGGTCATTGAGAAGATCAACCTTCAAACGGTTCTGCCGTACATCAACGAGAAGATGCTCTTCGGCGTACAGTGGGAGTACAAGCCGGGCGGCCGCAAGCGCGAGGAATACGAGTCCTACATTCGCACGACGGTGCGGCCGATCCTCCACGAACTTGCCAAGCGCTGCGCACAGGAGAATATCCTTCTGCCGCAGGCGGTGTACGGCTACTGGCCGTGCAACAGCGAGGGCGACGACCTGATCATCTACGAACCGCCCGCCGCCGGCGCGAACGGCAACGGCCGGTTGGATCCGGGTTCCTTTGAGCGCAGGGAAATCCAGCGGTTCACCTTCCCGCGGCAGGAGAAGCCGCCCTTCTGGTGCCTGTCGGATTTCTGGCGGCCGGTCTCCAGCGGGGAGATCGATGTGGCGGCGTTCCACCTCGTCACGGTCGGCCGCAGAGTGACCGAAGTCGCTCACGACTGGTTCAAGCAGAACCTCTATCGCGACTACCTCCACCTCCACGGCCTCGGCGTCGAGTCGGCCGAGGCGCTGGCGGAGTACATGCACAAGCAGATCCGCATGGAACTCGGCATCGCCAGCCAGGATGCGATGGAAGTTCGCAAGCTCTTCCAGCAGGGATACCAGGGCAGCCGGTACAGCTTCGGCTACCCTGCATGCCCGAACCTGGAGGACCAGGCCAAGCTGTGGCCGTTGCTTCAGCCGGAGCGCATCGGCGTGACGCTGAGCGAGGAATTTCAGCTCGATCCGGAGCAATCCACCAGCGCGATCATCACGCACCATCCCGAAGCGCGGTACTTCAATGTGCGTGCCAAGACGGATGAGCAGCTTCGGGCGCGGCTGGAGGGCGTCGGATAGGCCTCCACTCGGGCGCGGCGCAAATGCCTGCACTTCATTGAGCATTGTGAAAGCTCATTGCGTGATGCGCGAATCAGCAAGACATGATGGACCGCAGGCGATCGTGCGCTGAACGGAATGGTGGCCGTTGACGATGAATTCTCGCTCGCTTCCACGCATTGAGCGGATCATCCACATCTGAATCATCCGGTCATCCTTGCGCTCTCATCACATTGCAAGCGGACAGAGGCATTTCTGCCGAATCATGTCCGAATTAGATGATCCTGTATCACTTAGGGCCTTCTTCGGGTGGATTCGAGCCGCGAACCCGGACTGGGTGGACCGAGAAGTCGTCGACGTGGCATCTGTACCAGATTCACACTGGGCCGGAGGCGTTCTGATGCAATCAAGGCCGTCCCAAAGTCCAAAATGAGCACTGCATTGTGTCGCCCGACAATCGGACGGTAAGGCGCGGATTGAAAAGGTAATTTATGTTCAATTGCATGGCCGCGCTATCTCGATATTAGCGTCATAAGGAGAGGTACACATGATCAATGGTAAGTTCAATACTCGCCGGATTCGGAACAGTCTTGCCGTCCTTGCGGCAACCGCCCTTTCGCTGATCTCGGTCGGCCGGGTCCATGCCTACGCCGAGGTCTATTCAGTCGACAGCGCGGAGGACAACGGCGCGCCGGGCACGTTGCGCTGGGCGATCATTCAGTCGAACAACAATCCAGGGACCGATCGAATCTCGGTTTCCGGAACTCTGAACGTCACGCTGCTCTCCCCTTTGCCGCCGATCACTGACAGCGTGACGATCGAGGGGCGCGGACTGAGCGTGAATGGATCGAACACTGGGCGACTCATGGAAATCCTTTCCGGAACGGTCAGCCTCAGGGTCAACCTTCTATCGCATGGACGTGCTGTCGGCGCGAACGGTGCGGATTCTTCCTCCACGAACGGCGGCGACGGTTCGGCCGGGCTGGGCGGCGCCATCCTCATTCGCGGAGGGAACGTCACCATCGAGTACACCACTTTTGAAGACAACACCGCGCTCGGCGGGACCGGTGGATCGAGCGACTCGGCGGCCGGCGGAAACGGCGGCGACGGACTGGGCGGCGCAGTCTATGTCGAAGGCGGAACATTGGAGCTTCGAAACTGCAAATTCCGCCGTAACCGCGCGGAACGCGGCGCGGGTGGATTGGGAACGGTCCAGGGAACAGACGGCGTCGGTAAAGGCGGCGCGCTGGCGATCGGCACCGGCGGATCGGTCGTCTACCGGAAGGTCATGTTCGACATCAACGCGGATGCCAACTTCGCATCCGACGCCGGCAATGAGCGAACCGACAACCCCGAGATCTTCGGCGATGCGACCCTGCCGTTTCCAGGTGTCGCCGAAATTCGGAGACTCGATCCAATCAACACCAAGCTCAAGGTGGTTCGTTACGGTGTTCTCTTCGACGCGCCGGTGAGCGGCGTGAACGCAGCGGATTTCGTCGCACGATCCGGCGGCAACATCGGCTCCGCCGCGATACAAGGCGTCGAAGGAAGCGGACGTGCCTACACCGTCTCGCTCGACGTCCGGGAGATGGAAAATCTCGTTTGGCTCAACTTCATCGACGATGATTCGGTGACGAGTGACTATGCCGACGATGTCTACGTGGGCGGAGCCGGACCCGGCAACGGGTCGTTCATCCCGGGCAGTTCAGCATCCGAACACAGTGAAACGATCTGGGCCATGTATTATCAAATCGATACCATTCCACCGCGGCTGACCTGGGCAAAGGTGCAGTCGCCCTACGAGATCGACGTCTCCTTCGATCGCAAGATCGTTCATAGCAACGACGTGGAGCTGCTTGCCCTGAGGAGGAAATTCGAACTGTCGGGCGCGGGCCGGGGGTCGATGAATGGCGTTCCCGACACGGTCGACTATGTCGGCGGCCCCAGGCAGGCGTACCGACTCAGCTGGAAGAGTGGCCAGATGGCGGACAAGGGCGACCTCACGATTGCCGTCGCCGGCCTGTTTGATTGGACGGGAAATGAGATCGATCCAATGGCGCACTCCGTCAGGCTGACGGCCGGCGGCTATGATCCGACGCCCCCCAGGCTCCTGGTCGTCATTGAAACTGAACAGCAGTCGGCCGGCATCCACGAGGACATTGAGTTCAACATTCACCTTGACAACATCGGCGTCGATTTCGCCGAGGAGACCCTGCTGTCGATCGCTCACTCCGAGAATGCCGAATTTGTGTCTCTGAGCCTGGCGAAGCCGGCGACGCGTTCGGTGAGCAACGTGGTCGTGGCGGGCAATTCGTTGAGCACCGAGCTTGGCGCGATCGACCCCTCGGACAATCTGCTCTTCACCCTGAAGCTTCGCACCCTCGCGGAAGGTCCGCTCGTCGTCAGTGCGAACGCAGCAAGCATGAGCATCATCGGCGAGGCCGCCGGCGAATCCCCTGAAGTGATGGTGATGGAATCCGCCGAAGATGGCAGCGGATTGGGAATCGGCGACACGAACGACGATGAATTCAACGACCGGGTGACCGACCCCCTCGACCTCCTCTCGACAAACTACTGCGGAGCCGCGGGGATCTTGCCGCTCGGATTGACCGCCATGCTGCTCTTCGCCGGTCCCCGCCGCCGATTGATGCGGCGATACCGCTGACGGACCTGCCCGCTCTAGAGGCGGCGCCGTATCCCGGCGCCGCCTCGCTTCATTTCCAAGAAATGCTGCCGAACCTTGCCGAGGCCTCGATCCCCTGTCTCGTCGAGCGAGACCGGTGACGCCGACCCGGAATTGTGCCGCCCAAGCCCGAGGCCTTTTCGATAAGACGTGGTGCCCGAGGACTCCCATCGGGAGGACCACGGCGCTCGAACTATTGTCGCCCTGACATAACCGCCTGAACCACTTGGAGTTGCCGTTCGTAACATGGTTGACTTGTTCGTTCTTGCGGTTCGAACCGTGAATCGCGACGATGTCCCAGGAACACATCGCTTCCCACACGAAGGCGAAAGGAGCAGACGACATGGCCGCTGCATACCCCGGCGCTCCCGAGTCCATCCCCGACATCATCTCGGCATACGAAAAGCAGATCGAGGAACTGGAGGCCGCCGTTCGCGATATGACGCCGGACCAGTTCCGGGCGAGGCCCGTCCTCGGCAAGTGGACGACGCTCGAACTGCTCTGCCACATCGCTGACAGCGAGCAGGTCCTTGCTGATCGTCTTAAGCGGGCGATCGCCCAGCCGAATACGCTGATGATGGCGTACGACGAGTCGAGGTACGTGACGGAACTCGCGTACGATCGGCGATCGCCGTCCGAAGAACTCGCCCTGATTCGCGCGACGCGCATGCAGATGCTTCGAATCCTGCGGGCCCTCCCCGCCGACGCCTGGACGCGGGCGGCCGTTCACAGCGAACGCGGCCTGAACACCGTGAAGGACCTCGCCCAGACCGCGGTCGGGCACACGAAGCACCATCTGCCGTTTCTTCTGGAGAAACGGAAGGCGCTGGGGCTGAGCTAGAGCAATTCACGATTGAGTGAATCCAGCGTTGACGAAATTCCAGGCCGCTTCAGCGGTCTTTCCCGAAGGGCCATAGGCCAGTCGTTTACGACT
>CALLKH010000675.1 GCA_938008425.1 uncultured Planctomycetaceae bacterium
AGAGCGTCGCCACGTCCATGCAGACCCTTCGCGACGCGGGGCAGTTCTGCAAGCGCCGGATTACGAAGGGCCGCGACCTGATGGCGGCGTGCGGGCAGCTTGGCAACCGGGAATTCTCACGGCGAAAGCCGGTGCAGATCGGAGGCGCGCCGTGAACCACGCCCATCCCATGACGCGAGCGCAGCTTCGAGAGGTGGACCGACGCGCGATGGAGATGTACGGCGTTCCCGGCGTCGTCCTGATGGAAAACGCCGGTCGAAACGCGGCGCGGATCATCCGAAAATTACACGCCGAGCTTCGGCAGAATGACCGGGCGATTCCCGTCACGATCGTCTGCGGCCGGGGCAACAATGGCGGCGACGGCTACGTGATCGCGCGGCACCTGCACAATGTCGGGCTGCCGGTCGAACTTTTTCTGGCGGCGCCGATCGCCTCGCTCTCCGGCGACGCGGCGGTTCATGCACGAATTGTCGAGAAAATGAAGCTTCCGACCCACCCTTTTGATTCGCCTGAATCGATCAAGGCCCATCGCGGGAAGCTGTTGCAGTCCGGCATCATCGTTGACGCGATCCTGGGAACGGGATTCACGGGCGAGATTCGGCCGCCGCTGGATGTGATCATCGAGGCGATGAACGCGGCGCCACGGGCGATTCGCGTCGCGATCGACGTACCGTCGGGACTGGACTGTGACACCGGCGCGGCAGCGAATGCGACTGTGCGAGCCGAACACACCATCACATTCGTCGCGCCGAAGATCGGATTCGACGCGGCGGGCGCCGATGAATACACCGGTCGGGTCGTCGTGGCCGACATCGGGGCGCCGATCGAGTTGATCCGCCAGGTCGTTGAATCGGCCGAACGTCACCCATAGCCACTAACGAGGCTCGCTCGTGCCAGGCACGGCAATTCCGCGGCGCGGACCCGCGCTTCACGGCTCGGGATGCAGGAACCGCCGGCACCACGTCACCGTCTCTTCCAGCAGGCGATCATTGTTGACGACTGAACGCATGCCGTGATCGTCGGCGTCGATCTCGATCATCGTCGAATTGCCGTCAGCCGCGCGCATCGCGACGATGTAGGCCTGTCCCTGATCGAACGGAACATGCTTGTCGCCCCGGCCGTGCATGACCAGAAGCGGCCGCGGCGTCGCGGCGAGACGGGCCGGCGCGTTGGATTCGGTCAGGCCGTCGATGAAGCCGCGCCCCATTCGCATGCCGAAGTGATCGATCCAACCATGCTTATCGAGAAACGCCCACGCCGGCGGGGTCATGTCGCGATCAACGAGATGCCGCGGAAAGGCGACCGGCGCCCAGAAGACGAGCGACCGCACGGCGTCGAGCTGATCGATCGCCAGCGCCGTCGTATAGGCCCCGAAACTGCTCGCCACGATGCCCAGCCGCGTCGGATCGCAGCCGGCCGCACGACCCAGGGCGCCAACGGCGGCATGAAGATCCTCCACCAGTCGCGCCGGCGTCACCTCCAGGAACTGCCCGCTGCTCTCGCCGCAGCCGCGAAAATCGATCCGCAGGCAGGCGATGTTGATGTCGACCAGCCGCCGGGCGAGTCGAACGAACCGATAGCACGAGCCGACGCGCGTGCCGGTGAGACCATGGGCGCAGATGACGACCGGCGCCGCGACCGCGTACCGGCCGGGTTCGGGCGTGTGCAGCGAGGCGGCGAGATGGCCGTCGCCGCTCGGGATTTCAAGGCTTTGCTGGCGAGATGACATAGGGCACGCGGATTTCCCCGACTGAATGACCAGTCGGTTCGATGACGTCTGACGGCCGCGGCCCGAATTCTGCCCTCCGCCGCCGTCGAACGGAGAACTTCCGAGAATGTGTGCGAAACGACCGATCCTTTCCGGTATCGGAATCGTCTTCTATAATGCGACTCCCGCCATGGTTGCAAGTGTAATTGCGGGCTTTTGACCAGAGGACCCCATGCCGACGCTCGGCGTCAACATCGATCACGTCGCGACGGTTCGCCAGGCGCGTCGAACCGACGAGCCCGATCCCGTTTGGGCGGCGGCTGAGGCGCAACTCGGGGGCGCGGCCTGCATCACGTTTCACCTGCGCGAGGATCGGCGGCACATCATCGATCGCGACGTGCCGCTCCTGCGCGGCACTGTGAACGTCAAGCTGAACATGGAGATGTCCATCGCCGACGAAATCGTGGAGATCGCACTGCGAAACAAGCCCGACCAGTGTTGCCTCGTGCCCGAGAAGCGCGAGGAAGTTACCACCGAGGGCGGGCTGGATGTCGTGCGACTCGCTGATCGTGTGGGCAAGGCTGTGAAAAAGCTGACCGATGCGGGCATCGTGTGCAGCGCATTCATCGAACCGGTTCCCGATCAGATTCGCGCCGCGGCCAAGCTGGGCTTCGGCGTCGTCGAACTGTGGACCGGCGGCTACGCTCACGCGAAGTCGGGGCCGCAGCGCGAAAACGCACTCGCGACGCTGGCCGAAGGCGTCAAGATCGCCGAGTCGGTCGGACTCGAAGTTCACGGCGGCCACGGGCTCACCTACCGAAACGTCGGACCCGTCGCCGCGATTCCCGGATTCGCCGAATTCAACATCGGCCACAGCATTATTTCGCGCGCCATTTTCGTCGGGCTGCGGGAGGCCGTCCGCGAAATGAACCAATTGCTGATTTTGCACGGATGCAAGGAGTAGGTCATGTTTCGAGGCTGCTACGTCGCCGTCGTCACGCCCTTTCGTGACGGGCAAGTTGATTACAGGTCGCTGGACGAACTCGTGGATTTCACGATCGAAGGCGGCGTCCACGGTCTCGTGCCCTGCGGCACGACCGGCGAGTCCCCGACGCTCGATGACGAAGAGCACGCGGGCGTCGTGTCGGCTGTCGCGAAACGGGTTCGCGGCCGCGTGCCGGTGATCGCGGGGACGGGCACGAACTGCACGCGAAAAACGATCAAACTCTCGCAGAGCGCGCTCAAGGCCGGCGCGGACGGCCTGATGCTCGTCTCGCCCTACTACAACAAGCCGAACCAGACAGGTCTGTACGAGCACTTTTCGGCGGTCGCCGCGCGCGTGGATGCGCCGATCATGCTCTACAACATCCCGGGGCGCACCGGTGTCGAGATCGGCGTCGAAACGATCGCCCGGCTGCACGAGCACCATTCGAACATCCAGGCGGTGAAGCACGCGTCGGGCAACGTCGACGGCGTGAGCCAGCTGGCGGCGGTCAGCGACATCACGATCCTTGCGGGTGACGACACGCTGACAGTGCCGATGATGGCCGTCGGCGCCGTGGGCGTGGTCAGCGTGCTGGGCAACCTGATGCCGAAGGAAATGTCGGCGATGGTCAATGCGGCGCTCAAGGGCGACGCGGCGACCGCCAAGCGGCTACACCGCGAGCTCTTTCCGATCGCGCGGGAGCTGCTCACGCTTGACATCAACCCGATTCCGATCAAGACCGCGCTGGCGATGCGCGGCATAATGGCCGAGGAGTTTCGCCTGCCGATGTGTCCGCTGGATCCGGCGAAGCGAATGCGGCTTCAGACCCTGCTCTCCGGCGTCAAGGCCGACGCCCCGGCGAGGCAAACCGTATGACCGCCAGCCCCACCGCACAACTCGGTCCCGAAGGCGGCGGCGCCTCACTGCCGACGCCCGAGCTCGCCGCCGCGCGGCATCCGACCAGCGGTCAGCTGCTCATCGCCCGCATTCGCTTCCTGACGGCCATGGCGGTGGCCGGCATCATCTTCTGGTACTTCGGCTGGTGGGTGGCGAGCCCGCCCGATCCCGGCAGCGCCGTCGCCCTGCTGATGGCGGACCAGGGTGTCGTGACGATGGCAGAGCTGCTCGGTCTCGCAGTCGTCGTCAGCGGACTGGCCGTGGCCATCTGCGGCGCGGGGTGCGCCGATCGCGGCCCATTGGCCATCGCGGTCGGCCTCGCGACGCTGGCGACGCGCTCCGGCCGGATGGATATGCTGGTGCTCTATCGATTGACCTCGACGACGCCCGGTGGTGGCGCCGAGGCCGCGTTTCCGACTTTCAGCTTCATCGCCGAGACGTGGCTCTGGCTGGCACTCATCGGCGTCGGATTTGTCGTCGGCCGATGGGTGGACAGCTGGTTTTCGGCGGTTCCGGAGCCGAAGCCCATTCAAACGCCGAGCGACCCGGGCGCGGATATTCGATCCGGCGCCGGCACTGTCGTCGTGACCTTCGCCATCGCCTGGCTGCTCCTGAGCCACTTCATCGGAGGCGGAGCCGACAACCTTGAAGTGGGCCAGATTTACTTCGCGCTCGGCTTTTCCTTCATGACCGGCGCCCTGGTTTCGCAGTGCCTGTTCCGCGGACGATCGCGCGTCTGGCCACTGGTGGTGGTCGCACTGGTCGCAAGCGGCGCCTACCTCTACGCAGGCCCGAGCGCCGAAGAACTGGCGACGGCGGCGAAGTATGGCGGCTACGTCACCCTTGAACCGCTGGCACGGCCGCTGCCGATCGAATACGCCGCCATGGGCGCGATCGGCGTGCTCTTCGAGCAGGATGTCATGGCGATGCTTGGGGCGATGATCGGCTTGTCGCCGGAAGAAGAGCGGGCGGCGAGTTGACACGGCTTCAGTTGTTTCTCACAACCAGGTCGCGGCCTGGCTGACCCGTCATCCCTACTCCCTCGGCGGATAGCAGACCTCGCCCCAGTCCTGCGTGACGCCGTATTCGATCATCGTCTCAAGGCTGGCCGGGAGGAACCCCGCCAGAACCGTGACACAGTTCCGAAGCGACTTGCGATTGAGCGCACTGCCCTTCGTACTCGCCCCGTGAAAGATCTGGTTTCGCATCAGGTAGAGTCGCGAGAGCAGCATCCGCCAGAGCGGAAGCTGATTCGGCTTCGTCAGCATCAGGATCGCGCTCTTGACCTCCTGGCCAAGATCGGCCTTCGCGGTCTTCGACTCCGCCCAGAAGCCCTCGAACAGGTACTTGTTATCGATCAGGCTCAGGGCCGCCTTCTGGTGCTTCGCGATGACTGCTCGAAGACGGCCTGACGAATCCAGCGGATAAATGCGGCTGATGAACGCGGCGAGCGCCTCGCGATCACCCCACGGCCGGCCGTCGCGATCAAGCTGTCCGTATAGCGCGTTGAGGCCGATCCAGAGTGCGAGGAACCGGCCCTCAAGATCGTCGGCCTCGAGGTTCTCGCCACGTTCGAGCCAGGAGATACCGCGCCACACGCGGATGGCGAAATCCTGATGATCATTACGCGTCTCGCGCGGAATCTCGCGGAATCGAACGCGAAGGTCTTCGCTGACAGGCATGTTGGCGCGGCCCTCTGTTCGGACGGATACAAAGATTCACCTGCGACCGTGATCATGATCGAAGCTGAAAAGGAAAGAAAGAGCTTGAGGGCCGCTGCCGAAGTCCATCCGACGCCGAGAATACCGTTTGAATTCCGGCGCACCCGGGGAATTTTTGGAACACGCGTCCATGATTGATACTGGGACCGACCTCTTCGGTAGCCGTCAATCCAACTGCTGCAGGTACCGACGAAGTCCTCCCGGTGGTGTTTATCCGCTCATTCGGTGGATGTCATTGCCGGCAATGGAGACGGAACCTGCGCCGAAAGCCCTGAATCCCGACTCCCGGTTCAACAACAGAAGCACGGCCTTGTAACCATACCACGCGGGGGCGATCGCCAGGGCGGCGAGGTAAATCGATCTGCCGGATTTTGTGCCGTCGTCCTGAAAATGAGCCACGATGAGGGCCGCTCCCAATGCGGTTCCGATCAGGCAGTATACCAGGAGATTGACGCCCACCAGCACACGAACCATGCCGTTCGTGCGCGCACCTTCCGAGAGTTCACGAAGTTTGCGTCGACCGATGAGGACAACCATGCCATGAAGAAGTATCGCGATGACACCGGACCAGACATAGACGGGCGACATGACGGATCCCACCATGAGGTTGATGCAGACCGTCACCAGTGATGCGGTCCAGGCGAGAATCGACAGCACAAACACGAGACGTATCCCCCGCCGTGCTCCGGGGCGGGTTCCACCGGCGGCCGCACTCGCTTCAAAGCCACCGTCCCGCCGTCCGGAGTGATGACCTTCATTCTTGACTGCCATGTGCTATCGCCAGGCTTTTCCGCACGCCACTCCTCAAACCTCAGTTCATCCGTCGTCTCTCTTCGTTGACGCATCGTCCTGTTCCGTGAGGCAAGGAACATGCGCACGATCGCGCGAATCAGAAAAAACAGAACACCCATGCCCACGAGGACAATAATTCGCGCCGATCCGGACCCGGTCTCGTCCGATCGTGCCAGCATTTCGAATGGGCTGAACATCCCTGATCCTCAATCATCCATCTTCGGCGTGCCGGCGAACACTGCGCGCGGTTCTTCCCACGAGAATATGCGTGAAACGCGCGAGTCGAGCGCAAGGGCGATCCGCAGGCCGTATCCCGCGGGGACACGAACAAACCCCTGGTGGACTTGAAAGCGCGCGGCCGGTGTCGGGGGCGGATTCGACACGATGTTGAAGGGTAGAGTTCGCGAATCCAGACACCCTGAATAGGGATTAGGCCTGTGACGCAAGAGCCGGCGCGGCGACTCCCGCGTTTGGTCACCGTGCAACCGTCGCGTGGAGTCCATGGGGCCCGGTTGGCCAGCAGTCGCGACCGATCAATGTGAACCGCGGCAACGAACACGACTGAAGCGCCGGCTCGAATGGGCCGAAACTCCTACACGATCGATCACTCCGAACGCCGATCGTCCGTTGTTTGAAGTGACGCTTCAGGCTGCGGCCAAGTTCGCAACAGTCATCCTGGCCGTCTACCCGTCGGTCGCGTTCCCACCTGCTGTATAAGGTCGCTTCCGCCCTACTTTCCCGCGACGATCATGACGGCCGCAAGATGCGACTGGTACTTGCGAAAGACACTCCGCATTTTCAGAACCCGGCCGCGGCTTTCGCGATCACGCAGCAGGTTCCAGCCGAATCGCAGGGCTCCGATCGCGCCTTCATCGGCCAGGAGCCGGCGTGGCTCAAGCAGATGCATCGGCGCGGTCTGGACCGACAGGGCGCTCAGCCCATGCGACTCCAGGAGCGACCGCCAACCAGCGACTGTCAGCGGGCGAACATCGTGATGAATGGCGTCGGTCAACTCCGAACGGATGGTTTCAGCGAGATCCGGGGTGATCGACTCCGGCGTGATGGCCATCTCATGGATACCGTAGCGCCCCCCTGCCTTGAGCAGCCGCACAGCCTCTTCGACAAT
>CALLKH010000676.1 GCA_938008425.1 uncultured Planctomycetaceae bacterium
CTAGGACACCGGCTTTTCATGCCGGCGACAGGGGTTCGAATCCCCTTGGGGGTGCTTTCAGACGAGCCCTTCCGGCGCCATCGCCGGGAGGGCTTTTTTGTTGACGGTTGGATGGCAGTTCGTGCCTCCGACTGATTCTGATTCCCGGGCAAACCACTTCGAGGGCGCGGCATTGACTCTGCCGTTCATGTGTTCGATTTCCAGCTGGTCCATTCGACGACCGACCTCACCGGCATCGTACGCTCGTTTCACACCGCGCCACAGCGCGCGATTCATCGCAACATAGACGGCCAGCGCTGCAGCACAAGGGAGCAGCATGGGTGGCACGGGCCCGGCATAGTGCTTGATCGCAAGCACGACCGTGGTCGCCGCCAGCGCGCTGGACAACAGCCCGATCACGCTGTTCTTCAACCCGATCTTGATATGCGCCTTCATGCGTGCCCTTTTCGATCCCAGTAACCCACCGCGAGCCCCGGAATCCATCGGCTATCTGGGAGAGTCTGTGCGTAATCAGCCCGTAAACCTGCGCCGCGGGCCTGTTTACAACATACGAAACAATGACAACTTATGCGCAAGGGCTGGTTTAGGGGACCTCCAATTCACATTGATGCGGGGTGTGTGCCAGGGTGTCGGCGGCCCGGCTCGGTCGCAGGGCGATCTGAGTGCCAGATGGGCGGCGTTTTTTCTGGACCTTTGCCACAGCGATTCTTATGATGCCCGGCGTGGACGGGTCGTCCCGAACGGCGTCAGCCGGATTTTATTCAAACAGCCAACAGGAGCATTCGCATGATCGCGCGATTCAGAGATCGGTTCTGGATTCGCGCCGGCGTTTTCGGACTTGCCGGCGCCTTCGTGTTCGTGGCGGTTCCGCTCACCTTCGGCCAGCCGGAAGACGGCGGCCGAATTCGACGGTCGAACGAAGTGGTCCTCGATGTGGTCTTCTCGCCGGGCGGCGGCTGCCAGGATCGCATCTCGGATGAGATCGGGAATGCCACGGAGTCAGTGCGAATCCAGGCGTTCTACTACACGTCGAAGCCGATCACCGACGCCCTGATCAAGGCGAGGAAGCGCGGCGTCGATGTCACGGTGGTGCTCGACAAGTCGCAGGAGAGTCAGACCTACGGCAAGTGGCGGCTGCTGGCCCGGGCCGGGATCCCGATCTACTTCGATGCCAAACATGCGACAGCCAACAACAAGATCGTGCTGATCGACGATCACACCATCATCACCGGCTCATACAATTTCACCAAGTCGGCGGAGGAGGAGAACGCCGAGAATGTGCTCATCATCAAGCACGCGGTCGAGATCTTCAGGAAGTACGAGAAGAACTTCAGCCAGCACCTGAAGCATTCAAAGAAGTACGGCGGGTGACCCATTGAATTCTGTCTGGTGAGTTGCGACGTTTGCCGCCGTGAAACTACACGACGTCTGGATTTGCTTCGCGCATGGACCGAGCGGCCATCGAATGCAGGATTTGTCGGCAGATTCCCGTGAACACGACGGCCGCCAGCGCGCCGAGGAGGCTCCCGACGCAGTTCATGCAGATGTCCGTGGCCGACGGAAAGCGGCCGGGGATGAACACCTGCGCCCACTCGATGCCGGTGCTTAAGAATCCTGCAGCGAAGACTGCGAGTGGAATCGCGGCCGTGCGACGTTGAAGGACGAATCGGGCGACGCACCAGAAGACGGCTCCGACGGGAACGTAGAGCAGCACGTTGCCGATGACGTCCTTGAAGGTGGTCGGTTCGAATCGAATGAATTGATAGCCTTCAGCTAACGGAACGGCCGGAATCAGGGTGTGATACGGCATCGGCGTCAGCGTGCCGAACAGAACGGCGCCGACGACGAGTGCCGCAAGTCCGACAATCCATCCGGTGGCGGATACGGCGAGTGCGCTGCGTGTCTGCATGGATCGGCCTCACGACAACGAGAGTTGTGATTCATGTCGCAGTTGGACAGATCCGCACGTTCAGGGCCGATTGACTTGGCGGGGTGGTCTGCCGGCTTTCAGGGATGGGGCTTTCGAGGGTGCGCGCGTTCCGGGGGGATCAATATAGGAACCATCCGCGGCCCGGCAGCGGGTTCGATCCTGTCGACATGCTGCATTTTTGCAACGCCGGAGCAGGCCCAGGCGATTCGCGCGATCACCGCCGCGTGCTATCCTCTGCCGCGATGAAAGCCGTGACGATTTATTCAGACGGTGGATGCCGCGGAAACCCGGGCCCGGGCGGGTGGGGCGTGATTCTGATCTACGGTAAGTCGCGTAAGGAACTGTCGGGCGCCGCGATGGCGACGACGAATAATCGCATGGAATTGACGGGCTGCATCGAGGCCCTTCGCGCGCTGAAGGAGCCGTGCCGCGTCGAGCTTCATACGGATTCGCAGTACGTGCAGCGCGGCATGAGCGAATGGCTCCCGAAGTGGAAGGCCAAGGGCTGGAAGCGTGGCAGGGAACCCATCAAGAATCTGGATCTCTGGCAGTCGCTCGACCGCGAGGCCGGCCGGCACGAGCTGTCGTGGAAGTGGGTGCGCGGCCACGCCGGCCATCCGGAAAACGAGCGCTGCGACGAACTCGCCAACCTTGCCATTGATGAACTTTGCGCGCGTTCCACGCGGGCCGACCTGTCGCAGGCGCTCTCCGAGTTCAAAGACGGCGTCGAGGCCGGATTGTTTTGACGCCGCCGCCCCGGAAAAATCGCGTTTTTTTTTCAATCTGGATCCGGTCGAGGTGGGAGATTCTCCCCAGCTTTCCGCTGATCCCCTCTGACGCCGTTTACCCAGCCGTTCGGGCAACCGGCGGCCCCGGTCGATTTCCCGATGGGAAAACGGGGTGCCCGCAATCTGGCCCGGCGATTGCCTGATTGGTGACGCCTTCGCCGCGTCGGGGAAGTCGAACCGGCGCGGCGGCAACCAAGGGCCGAGCGGGTTAAGTTCGTTCTATGGGTGGCGTGATGACGCTTGAGAGGAGTGTTCAGATGGTTCGCAGCAGAATCTTCGTTGCCATGATGACCCTGATGTCGGTCGTCGGCGGGTCGGTCACGGCATATGGTGCGCCGGAGGACACAACGGCCGACGCAGTCCTCGGTCAGGCCAACTTTACGTCGAACGCGGCGAATCAGGGCGGCACGCCGGACGCCGACACCATGGACGGCAATCGAGGATTGTTCGTCGACACCACCGGCCGTCTCTGGGTGGCCGACACCAGCAACAATCGCGTTCTGAGCTGGCCCGACGCGGCGTCGTTCAGCAACAACGATCCCGCGGACATCGTTCTCGGTCAGGCGGACTTCGTCAGCAACCAGGATAACCGCGGCAACGCCTCGCCGGACGCTTCGACGCTCTCGGGACCGCGCGGCGTCGCGGTGGATTCTGACGGCCGCGTATATGTCGCGGACTCCGGCAACAAAAGAATCCTCCGCTATGACCCGCCCATCACGTCGGGCGAGGCGGCGATCCAGGTGTTCGGCCAGAACGGCGACTTCACGACGGCCGACCAGGCGAACGCCATGAATGCGAACGCGTTCAACATGGGCAATCCGGACGGCATCGGGGTTGATGCGGCGGGCAACGTCTACCTGGCGGATCGGTTTCTTCATCGCGTGCTCGTCTATCTCGATCCGGTGGGAACGGACACGCAGGCGGACATCGTGCTGGGGCAGGTGGACTTTACGAACGTTCAGCGCAATCAAAACGACGCCAACCCGGTACCGGCCGCGAACACGTTCTCGAATCCGATTGATGTGTCGGTCGATGCGGACGGCAATGTCTATGTGGCCGACGAGGGCAACAATCGCGTGCTGCGATTCGAGCCGCCGCTGTCGGACAACATGAACGCCTCGCGCGTGTACGGCCAGGCGAATTTCGCGGGCGGCAATGCGAATGACCCTTCGATCAGCGCGACGACGATGGAGGGCCCGGTCGGCGTGGCGATTGATCCGGTGAGCGGGAATCTTTACGTGGCGGACGCGATCAATGACCGGGTTCTCGAATTCGAGGACCCTGCGAATGACAGCACGGCGGATCGCGTCTTCGGCCAGGGCGATGATTTCACGACGGGGACGGACAACAAGGGCGGCGTCAGCGCGGACAGCCTGTTCGATGTCGGCGGCGTGGCGGTCGATGCGGACGGCAATCTCTACGCGGGCGACCGCCTGAACAGCCGCGTCCTGCGGTACAACATTATCGTGGACAATGGCAACAACAATAACAACGGCAACGCCAACAATAATAACAACAACAACGGCAATTCGAACGATAACGGGAATTCAAATGGGAATTCCAACGACAACTCGAACGGAAACACCGGCGGCAACGACAACATGAACGGCAACGGCGATGGGCCCGGCGACGAGATGATGTGCGGCACCTGCGGCGACGGCACGATGATGATGGCGCCGCTGATGATGATCGGCGTCGGGACGATTCGAAGCCGCACGCGGCGACGATCGTGCCGGTCGGCGTGATCGCGGATGTGAATCCCGGTCTTAAACCTGAATCACTGCGGCACCGTCAGCCTGGCGGTGCCGCAGTTCATTTTGGGATTTTCGAGTTACTTTGACTCGGTATCCGTCTCCTCAGTAATCCCGTCGCGTTCGGCGAGTCGAAAGGCGTGTCGGCGCATCATGGAGCCGCAGACGGCGATCAACACGCAGAACACGAAGAGCGAGGCCGTCTTCGCGGGCACGCGCCAGTCGTTCCACCGCGCCAGCATGCCGACGAACGCCACGATGCTGCCCGCGCCGAAGAGAAACGCGGGGATCACGCCGATGTAATAGGTGATGTCACCCATCCGCCACCACCACGCCCCGGGGTGGTCGAGCTTGCGGAGCACGTTGTAAAGTGGATGGTTGTCCGACATGGGTGACTCAATGACGCGTGGGTTCAATTCCAATCGTGACTGAGTATCTTCATCGAATCGCGGCGTATCGTCGAATCAGCAGCTCCGCCGTCACGATGCCATCCGCGGCGGCCGACATGATGCCGCCCGCGTAGCCGGCGCCTTCGCCGATCGGGTAAAGCCCGCGCGTGTTCACGCTCTCACGCGTCTCGGCATCGCGCGGGATTCGCACCGGCGCGCTGGCCCGCGATTCGGGGCCGGTGACGAGACCCTTGTCACCCGCGAAGCCGGGTAGACGGCGATCGAGATCCGTCAGTGCCTTGCGTACGGCATTGGCCGTGAAGTCCGGCAGGATGCGGTCGATCTCGGCCCACGCGCCGCCGAGCGGATAACTGGTTTCGATCGCGCCGTCGGACTTGCGATTCGCGACGAAGTCGTTCGCCCGCTGACAGGGCACGCGATAGGTGCCGCCCGTCGATTCGTAGGCCAGCTTCTCCCATTTCTCCGCGAACGCCAGACCCTGAATCGGATCATTCCCGAACAGCTCCACCGGCACCGTCATGACGATGCCGCTGTTCGCCAGCGGCTGGTTGCGGCCGACGCCGGATGCCCCGTTCGTCGCGATGAGGCCGGGCGATTCGTTGGTCGGCAGGATGACGCCGCCGGGGCACATGCAGAAGCTGTACACGTCGCCGAGATCGCCGGCCGTGCGCTTGGAGACGAGGTGGTACTCGGCCGGCGGGAGTCGATGGTTCCCGCACATCGGGCCGTACTGCCAGCGATCGACCATCGCCTGCGGATGTTCGACGCGCACACCGAGCTGGAACGGCTTGGCTGTGACGCTGACGCCGCGCTCGACGAGCATTCGAATTGTGTCACGCGCCGAGTGCCCCGGTCCGAGCAGCAGAGGGCCCGGCGTGATCGACTCGGTGCCGTGGTCGGAAGTGACGCGAATCTGTGAGACGACGCCGTCGACGATCTCGATGTCATCCAGCCGAGAACCGAATCGAATCTCGCCGCCGAGCGACTCGATCGTGTCGCGAATCCGCCAGCAGAGCGTGGGGATGCGGTCGCTGCCGAGGTGCGGCCGGCTGTCGATCAGGATGTCCGACGGCGCGCCGTGTTCGACGAAGACCTCGAGGATGTCGCGCATGTGGGGATCGTTCACGCGCGTGTAGAGCTTGCCGTCGCTGTACGCACCCGCGCCGCCTTCGCCGAAGAGCAGATTGCTCTCGGCGTTGAATTCGTGGTCGCGGTAGAACTTCTGCATGATGTCGCGGTGGCGGACGCGCACCGACTGGCCGCGTTCGAGCACGATGGGTTTGAGACCATGCCGCGCAAGCCAGAGCGCGGCGAACATGCCGGCGGGGCCGAGGCCGACGATGATCGGCCGGTGGGGGAGCGGTTCGGGTCCGTTGTCGAGGGGTGTCCGGGTTTGATTCGGGATGCTGACGATGTCGGCTCGATTGAGTTGCTTCAGGATGTGCTTTTCGTCGGCGGGGCCGCCCGTGAGCGACACCTCAACGTTGTAGACGAAGCAGATCTGGTCCTTTTTTCGGGCGTCGATCGAGCGGCGGACGATTGAGAAGTTCTTGATGACGTCTGGATGGACGCGCAATCGCTTCGCGGCGCGCGCCAGCAGCGCATCATCGGATTCGTCGACGGAGAGAGTGAGATTTCTGACGAGCAGGGTCACACGGAGAGTCTAGTGGAAGACGGGTGATGATGGCAGGGGGGGGAATTGAGTTTGATCGATTGGTGTTGTGATGATGATGGTGGTAGTGATGTTGATGTGATGCGTGTTTGTTAGCGACTCCCCGCCCGGCAGGGCGCATGATCGTTGCCAGGGACTTCCAGTCCCTGGGTTCGGATCAAATTATTTTTCCCGCCCGGCAGGGCGGACGAAGCGTTGAGCTTGATCCCTCGTTCGTCCTCCGGACGAGACAACCAATGAGTGCCTTATACCGGTGGCTGGAAGCCACCGGCTACGATCGTTGGCCCTCCGGGCCGGGTCCGCACCCTACGCCCTCTTCTTCGTGTGCTTGTCGTACAGCGCCTCGAACTCGTTGAGCAGTTCGGTGAACAGCTCCATCGTGTCCACGATCGGCTGTGGTGTCGTCATATCGACATCCGCCAGCTTGAGAATATCCAGCGGATACTGGCTGCTGCCCGCCGACAGGAATTTCATGAGCCCCTCGACCGAACCCTTCTCGCCCTCGATGATCCGACGGCCGATGTTGGTCGCGGCGCAGTGGCTGGTCGCATAGGTGAACACGTAGAAATTCCGATAGAAGTGGGGGATTCGCAGACACTCGGCGCTGGCCGACGGCTCGATGACCAGCTCGGGGCCGTAGTACTTGCGCACGAGGTCGCCATAGACCTTGCAGAGCGACTCGCCCGTGAGCGGCTCGCCGGATTCGGCGATGTCGTGAATCTGCATCTCGAACTCGGCGAACATCGTCTGCCGAAAGACGGTCGTGCGAATGCCCTCGATCTGCTGCTGGAGAATGAGCAGCCGTTCGACGTCGTCCTTGGCGTTGTTCAATAGGTGATGGGCGAGAATGACCTCGTTCACCGTTGACGCCACCTCGGCGCAGAACGTCGCATAGTCGCCGTAGATCGGCGGCTGGTGCTTGCGGGTGTACCACGAGTGCATGGCGTGGCCCATCTCGTGGGCGACGGTCGATCGGTCGTTCATCGTGCCGCCGTAGTTGAGCAGCAGGTAGGGGGGCGTGAGATACGAGCCCCAGCAGTAGGCGCCGCTTCGCTTGTTCTTCGTCTCATAGACGTCGATCCACCGCGACTCGAACGCCGTCTTGAGCGTGCCGGTGTAGTCGTCGCCGAGCGGCTGAAGCGCCGTCAGGATCGTAGCGACGGCGTCGTCGTATTCGATCTTCTTCTCCTCGGCGTCGACCAGCGGCACATAGAGGTCGTAGCCGTGGATCTCGTCGAGGCCCATCATCTTCTTGCGCATGTCGACGTACTTGTGCAGCCGCCAGACGTTGTCGCCGACGGTGCCGACGAGGTTCTTATAGACCGAGACGGGAATGCCCGGCCCGCTGAGCGACGACTCGAGCGAGGAGTTGTACTTCCGCGCCCGGGCATAGAAGACGTGCTGCTTGACGTGTGAGTTCAGCATCGCGCCGAGCGTGCCCTTCATCTTCGCGTAGGTGTCGTGCATGCCCATGAAGGCATCGCGGCGGACGCGGCGGTCGCGCGAATAGATCAGCTTCATGTAGCCGCCGGCGCTGATCTTGATGTCCACGCCCTTTTCGCCCTTGATGACGGGGAATTCCATGTCGGCGTTGGTGTAGAGGCTGTAGATGTTGCCCGGCGCGGCGGTGATGTCGCCGGCCATGGCGAGCAGCTCCTCCTCGCGCGGCGAGAGGTAGTGGTCCTTCTCGCGCAGAATGTCCTCCAGCGCGTGGCGATAGACCGCCAGCTCGCTGCGCTTGCCCATCCACGAGTCGATCGTCTCCCACGGCGTCGCGAGAATCTCGGGCACGAACCAGCTCATCGCCTCGCCGACGCGGGTGCCGAGCGACTGCACCTTGTCGAAGCGGCCCTGGGTGGTGCTGTTGCTCATGTCCTCGTGATAGCTCAGCCCCGCATAGACGATGACGCGGTCGAACTCGAGGCCGATCTGGTCGCGAAGCTGGAGCGCCTGGATGAGATCATCCGCCGACCGGGCGAGCGTGCCGCGCAGGGCGGTCATCTGCGGGATCATGGATTCGACCTTCTTGAAGGCGGCGTCGAATTCGGCGTCGGTCTTGAAGATCTGGGTGAGGTCCCACTTGTCCTCCTCGGCGATCTGGTCGCGCGTGGGAGGGGTGGCGGGCGTGGGGGCCTGGGCGTCGGCCGAGATGTCGTGCGGGCTGCTGCCATTCGCGATGTCATGCGTGCCGCCGGTGCTGATCGCGCTGCCATGATGACCGCCGCCGTCGGCGACATCGCGCGGGCCGCCGCTCTCGGGGCTGCGCTGGGCCAGGCCGCCCGATGTTTCGGGGCCGCAGGAGGAGATTGCGAAGCCGACGGTGGCCAGTGAGGACATGAGGATGCTCGCCTTTCGTGTATGGGCCATGTTGTACGCCTTTCGTGGATGCCGGACGGCCGCGTGGCCGCGATCGGAGCGGCCGGTCGCTGCGATCGAGCGGCGAAAGGCCGTGATTTCCCCCACGACGCGGCCGCGGGTTCGGTGTGCCTGCGCGAAACCCCGCCGCCGGCGGGTTTCATGATATCGACGAGGGGGGAGGGGGCAAGGAGGGGGGAGAATTCAGAATGGCGAATAGCGAATAGCGAAAGGTGAAAAGGGGCCGAGGGGCCGAGTGGATTTGGCGATCTGGCGATCTGGCGATTTGGCGATTGGGGAATCGGGTGGCATGCCGAAGCGAAGCGCCCGGCATGGCGAGCGGGCTCTGCATACTTGGCGATCGGGCGAGTGGGCGAATGGGTCTCCGTCGGCTTGCCGTTTGGCGCAGGTAAGAACAGCGAATAGCGAAATGCGAATAGCGAAAGGGAGAGAAGGGCTGCGTGAGGTTTCACTCTTTCTCCTGCTCAACTGTTCCCCTGCTCTACTCTCTGCGCAGCCGGGGCCGAGGGAGTTTGGCGATCTGGTGATCTGGTGACTTGGTGATTTGGCGATTGGAAATCGGGTGGCATGCCGAAGCGAAGCGCCCGGCATGGTGGGTGGCCTCTATGAGCAAGTCGTTGTCAAGCGGTTTCGGGATCGATCGCGGAGT
>CALLKH010000677.1 GCA_938008425.1 uncultured Planctomycetaceae bacterium
CGCCGCCGCCCTCAAAGGCGGATTCGGCTTCGATCGCTTTTCTCAGCTGCTGCGACTGCCTCGGATTCTTGTTCCTTGCCAGCGTCAGGTGCGGTCTGAATGGCCGATCCTCGCGGGGAAAACCGAGGCCGGACAGCGATTCTTCCAATTCGGCTTGAACCTTGTAAAGCGCCTGGCCGGTATCCTTGATGCCGACCCAGACAACATTCACTTGATCGCGCGGACCGAAGGCGCCGGCGCCGCGAATCGTCAAATCGAATGGAGCGTGGCCGCGTACGACCTGGTTAATGGCCGCTCCGACGGTCGGCGCCGTCGTCTCGTCGATTTCGCCGAGAAACTTGAGCGTGAGGTGCATCTGCGACGGATCGACCCACTTGAGGCTTGGCACGCGGCTTCGGATGCGATCCTGAAGCGCCGAAAGCCGGGCTCGGACGCCGTCTGAGAAGTCGATGGCGATGAAGGTTCGCATGGCGATTCATGACTTGCGAATGAGCACCGCGGCATAGCCGCCATCGCGGCTTCGTGTCGGGAGCGTGAATTTCTCTTCGCGAATCTCCCATTTGGGATGGTCCGCGACGAAGCTTCGCACCTGCTCCTCGTTCTCGGCGCGTTCCAGCGAGCAGGTGGAATAGACGATTCGCGTCTGCGGGCCCGCGAGCGACACGGCGTGTTCCAGGATGCCGCGCTGAATCTCGACGATCTCAAGCAGCGCCTTGTGTCCGGCACGATATCGCGCCTCGGGCCGGCGGCTCAACACGCCGGTGTTCAGGCAGGGGGCGTCGACCAGGATCAAATCGGGTGATCGGCCGGCGGCGCGGATGTCGCTTTCGAGGCCGTTCATGGCTGCCGTCCGAACGATGCCGATGCCCAGTCGCCCGGCCGCTTCCTCCACCCGCGCGAGTTTGCGTTCATTCACGTCGGCGGCGAGCACGAGACCCTCGTTGTTCATCATCTCCGCCGCCTGCGTGGATTTCGTGCCCGATCCGGCGCAGAGATCGATGACGAATTCGCCCGGCGTCGGCGCGCCGAGCGTCAGGGCGATCTGCGCGGTGGAGTCCTGCGGCTGGCATAGGCCCTCGCTGACCGGGGTGATTTCCGAAGCAGTGACGGCCGCGCGAATGATCAGGCTTCGCCCGTCTTCGGCGATCTCGCAATCGACGCCATCGGCTGCGAGTCGTTCCCGCAGTGCATCGGGGGTCGTGCGCAGCCGGTTCGGTCGCAGAACCAGCGGCGGCCGCTGCGAGCCGGCCTCGCAGACCTGCCGGCACAATTCCGATTTGAACAGCCGATGCCAGCGTTCAATCAGCCAGGGCGGGTAGCCATAGGCCGCGATGAGATAATCGAGCGGCTTTCGCGCGGGATCGGGGAAGACATCTTCGTTGAAGAGTACGCCGCGATCGCCTTCGAGCGGGAGAAACCGCCGCGGCGGTGTATCGACGGTTCGCGTGATAGTCTCGCCTCGGACCTCGGCGATCTTTCGAAGAATGGCGTTGGCCGTCGCCGCTGTGCCCTTGCCGTAGCGACGCATCAGTCGAACCGATTGATCGACGGCCGCATAGTCCGGCACGCGATCCAGCCAGCAGAGTTGATACACGCCGACCGCCATCACCACGCGGATCGATTCGCGCAGCCCCGCCCATCGGCCGCGGTAATACTTCGCGGCCAGATGCTCGCAGGTGATCCGCCGGCGCGAGACGCCGATCGCGAGCTCCGCCGCGAGCCCCGCGTCCGCGGGCCCCAGCGGCTGCTCGCGCTGAAGTGTCTCCAGCAAATCGTGACACAGCGCCTGGCCGTCATAAGACTCGACCAGCACGGCCACAGCTCGACCGCGAGCGGTCGATTCCAAAGGACGAACGGTGCTCATGCCTTGGAACTTAGCAGAAAAGATCGGGGGCAGACAGTGCGTTTGCGTGCGGTGCGTCTTGTGGCCGAGTGTGGGCGGCCGAGTGTTGCATGGCTGGTACGCAGATAGGCGGGCGTCGTCCGGTTGAGCGAAAGCGAGGCATTGCATTCCATCTCCCTCGAAGGGAGAGGGTTAGGGTGAGGGTGATGAGGGCGAGCAACGCATGGGCACGATCATGACCATCCCCATTTGTCTCGGTACCGTGAACGACCCGATGAGGGTTCCCGTCCGGTTGGAAAGGATCTCAAGCTAATTGGTGGATAAGAGAAGCTGTCAGGCGTAGAGGTCGAGCTGGCCGGAGATCGCGTCGGCCACGTTGGCGACCGCCTGATCGAAGCCGTCCTTTGCCGACTCGAGCATCTTGAGAACCGCGTCGCCCTGTGTGCGCGAGTTCTGGAGCATCTTCGCCGCGACCGCATATTGAATGCTGGACGCGGTTTCAGCGAGCTTGAGTCCGACGACGGCCGATGTCAGCGAGTCCATAAGTACACCTGTGCACGTCTTCGGTCGGCGCGGCGGTCGTCATGAGCAATCTCCGCGCGCCGGCACGCGGCCGGCGCACGGAGCCCATCCCCCCGTCATTCAGGATACGATTGGGAGCGGGGCTTCTGCGGAACAGGTCTGATAATTGAGAATCGGTTGTTCTCGAACGCGGGCAATCGTCGATTCACACGAATTCGATGTTGGGGTCGATGAATGTACTCGCATCGAACAGATAAGAGCGCCTCCGTCAACCACGCACCGCAAGTCTCGGGCTTGATCGAGACACAAACGTCCGATCTGAATCTGCGCATCAGCATCCGATGCCTCTGTGCCCCATTGGGGCGAAGGAATGTGGCCACGGGTGGAGCGCAGCGGAACCCGTGGTTCAGAAAGAGCAATTACTTCCGCCCCGAAGGGTCGGAGGAAGTCTCCCGGGCGATTGTGCCCAGTCCTCGAAGAACTCCTCAGCCCCTGCCGGGTCTGACATCACGGCGGCACCACTCTCCACGGGTTCCGCATCGCCGGGCTTCGCCCGCGCGATGCTGCACCCGTGGCTACACTCCGACACCCCTCCGGGGTGGAGGAACTGACAATTCCCTGTTTGCCCGCGCGAGGAAGTGGAAGCACCGACGCGATCAGGGAATGGGGGAGTCAGGTGGTTTGAACGCCACTCGAGGTGTGCTCGCACCTGCTTGATGGGAAGTCACGATCGATCGTGATCTGATTTAGTCGGTGCCGAACTCCAGCTTCTTGCGGAACGACCGCACGAAGAGGCCGTGCAGGCGGCCGATGATGTAGGCGCCGTAGAAGAAGACGGCCATGACGCCGCCCCATGCGAGCAGCGGAAGGGCGACATTGGCCAATTGGCCGGTGGAGGAACCTTCCTTCATTTCCGTGAGCTGCGGCAGGAACCATCCGAACACAATCGAAACGAAGGCGGAACTGAAGAGGCCGCCGTACACCATCAGGATCATCAGGAGGAACAGATAGTGAACGTGCGTTCTCGCGATTGATTTCAGCACCCGGCTCGGATTGAGCGCCTGGCCGACCGTGCCCAGTGCAATGCCGATCAGGTTCATCGGAATGCCGAAGGTGATGATGGCCATGCCGATGCCGAAAGCGGTCGTGAAGTGGGTGACGAGTTCGTCGGGCCTTCCTTCCGTCAGGTAGTCCATCCAATCGCCTGGCAGTGCCAGATAGGCGACAACGTACGTCATGACGGTGTAATAGAACGAAAGAATGAGGTACGATACGAAGCTCTTGCCCCACTGGCCCGGTGCGAACTGAAGCTTCGGCGGGGCGTCGTCGCTGACGCCGGTCGTGCGGACGACGTCAAAGAACATGTGAATCGCGATCGCCGAGAACAGGAACACCTCGAGCGAGAAGATGCCCATCAGCATGATCTGGACGCCCGAAAGATTGGCCTCCTGCACGCCTTGTTCCGTTCCGACGTTGCTCTGCTCCATGAGGTTGAGACCGCCGGTAATGAGAACGACCGGTACCATGGCGGCGAGAAACGCGACGCCCGAAGCGGTCAGGATGGATGACATCGCGCCCAGCGGATAGGAGAACGTGCTGCCGAGTTCGGTGTAGAATCCGCCCTTGCCCGTCGCCTTGATTTCGCGAACGCCCTCCTTCGCCTTCTTGCCGCCGAGGCCGCCGCCGGCGCCGATCGCCGGGATCGGCTTCCAGCAGTGCGAGCAGAGCAGATCGACGTTTGTGTTCGTCTCCTTGGTCTTCTTCTTGCAGTTCGGGCAGGTGCGGTAGCCGGCCTCTTCAGCGCCTGCCTGAGCACCGGCGCCTTCGATCGCCTCCAACTCTTCGGCGGACATCTGCGTCGTGCCCTGCTCCAGTCGGGCCAGATCCTCCAGGTCGACATTGGATCCGCCAGCGGAACCGCCGACGCCGGCCTTCAGCGCCGGGACCTTGAACGCGCGATTGCATCCGGGGCAGCGAATCGCCATCCCGGCGTACTTGTCGTGAATCGACAGGAGTTTTTCACATCGAGGGCAACGAATCTTCATGGCAGGCGACCCCGCGCTCGTCCGGTCGATAACGAAATGCCCCGCGGCGCGATGAACGCAATCGCCGTGATCGGCCGGGCAGGCGTGAACAACCGAACCTGGGTTTCTCTCCGCGCCGGCCGATAGCCGATGCGGCTGGTGGCTCATCGCAAAGAGCGACAAGTCGGAAGGCAACAGCGGATTCCATCTTATAGAATTCGAAAAATTAGAGCAAACAAGAGGTCGCCCCAGCCGCACGCTGGGACCGGAAACCGCGAAACGTTATCCGAAGGGTCTGATGGGGATCGCGGGCTACGTCGCCTCGGCGGGCGTCAGCGCGCGGCGGACTTCCTCGACCAGTTGATCGACCTTGAACGGCTTGAAGAGCACCGTGCTGAGCCCCTCTTTCCGGGCCCGGACGATGCAGTGGTTGGGGTCGTAGCCGAAGCCGGTCATCAGGATGACGGCGCAATGGGCGTCGGCATCCCGAGCGGCCGCGAAGACCTCGTAGCCCGTCTTGTTCGGCATTTTGATGTCCGCGAGGATGAGGTCGTAGTGGTTCTGCTGAATCTTCTCGATCGCCAGCCCGCCGTCAGCCGCCACGTCCACCGCGCAGCCGCACTTTCGGAGCACGCCGGCGACGGTCTCGCGGATGATCTCTTCGTCGTCCGCCACGAGCACGCGCTTTCGGTTCAGAAGCGGATCGCTGGGGATGTCGCCGTCGTGACAGCCCAGGAGGCCCTTGGGCCGAACAACCTCTTTCACCTTCGATTTGATCTTCGACACATTGTCGATGATGTTGTTCAGAACGTGCCGCACGGGGTCGTGGCCGATGTACTCGTCCTTGAGCGTGCTGGCCTCGGTGATGATGTCGTTGAGCGGGCCGGAGATTTCATCGATGACGTCGTCCGCGACTCGGCCGCGCACTTCGTAGCGCTCGATCGTCAGCAGGTCGAGCATGTGCAGGGCGAGGGCGATCGAACGGCCGAGGATTTCGGCGAACTGCCGGTCGTCTTCGTTAAAGGCGGCGAGCTTCTCCGACTCGATGTCGAAGACGCCGATGACCTTGTCGTTCAGTCGAAGCGGAACCGTCAGCGAACTCTTGGCCGACTCAAGACCCTGGAGATATCGCGGGTCTTTCGAGGTGTCGTGGCAGATGTAGCTTCGGCCGGTGGCGGCCACGAAACCGCTGATGCCGTTGTTCTCGGCCGAGGCGAAGATGTCGAGGTCCTGGCTCTTGGGCGACATGCCGTGCTGGAGCACGATTTCAAGGCGATTCTGCTTCTTGTCGATCAGCAGCACCGCGAAATTGTCGAAGTGAAGCAGGTCCCGCATGTAGCGCAGAATCTTCTGTTCGAGCAGGGCGATGCGATCTTCGACATCCATGCCCGCCAGCGTTTCCGCGTCGAGCTGAACCAGCTCGCGCCCCGCCAGGTCGATGGCGTCCAGCTTCTTTTGAAGTCGACGACTGTGCGTGACTTCCCAGACGACGGCGGTCAGTTGCCGGATGTCCTCGGTGACATTGTCGGCGACCGGCGTAACCGTGACTTCGAAGTACTGGTCCGTGCCTGCGGTCAGACTAAAACGACGAGCCCGGGTATGTGCATGTCG
>CALLKH010000678.1 GCA_938008425.1 uncultured Planctomycetaceae bacterium
AGATGATCAGGGCGACCGCGAGCACCCCGAAAATGACCCCGCTGGCAATCTTGGCGTTCGAGAAGATCGCCTCAATCTTGGTCGGAAAGTACCAGCCGGCCCAGATCCACGCCGGAACCGAAATTATCGCCGCGGTCCCGTCGAACGCCAGCAGCTTCCAGTACGGCAGCCGAAACGTGCCGGCTACCAGGAACATGATCGCCCGAAGCCCGGGCATGAAGCGGGCCGCGAAGAGAATCTTCGCGCCATGCGCCTCAAACTTCGCCCGGGCCTTCTCCACCAGCCACGGCTTCGCGAATCGCCGGATCCACCGCTTCTCCAGCACCGACTGACCATAGAACCGCCCGATCCAGAAGAGGCACGAGTCGCCGACGATCACCCCCGCCAGGCCGGTCAGCATCATCCAGAGCAGCGGCTGAATGGCGTCGCCGCTCGTCTGATGAACGATCACGCCGGCAAGCACGAGCGGAATGTCCTCGGGCAGCGGCAGGCCGAAGCCGGCCGCCATCAGGACGGCGAACAGTCCGACGTGCGACCATCGGCTCAGAATGTCGATAAAAAACGCCTGTTCCAAGTCATACCCTCAAGGTGTCGATTCAGCGGCACTCGCTGTTGCGGCGTCGCCGCGCGGTGCGGAAACCGACGCGCCGTTCTTTGCCGCGCCGGCTTCCCCGGCCTCCTCCTGGATGCGCCGAATCGACTCCGCGGCGGCCGCCCGCACCCGCTCATCCTGATCCGCCGCCAGCATCAGAAGCCACGCATCCTGCTGGGCGCCCGGATGAGCTTCGACGAACTTCGCGAGCCAGATTCTACGGCCCTGCGAAAGGGCGCCGACACGCGACGTCATTTCAAGCCGCCCCGGCTCCCCCAGTTCGTAGAGAGACGCGCAGGCCTGGTCCCTCGCCGCCGCGGTCTGCGCCTCGCCGAGACAGACGCCGACCATCGACGCGGCCTTCTCTTCAGGCTTGGAATCAGCCAGCGCCCGCACCGCGGCCGCCGCCACTGTCTCGCGCGGATCGGTTCGCAGCGACATCAGCGTCTTCACGATGTTTTCGTCGTCCAGAAAGGCCTTCGAGATTTCGATGGCCGCCCGCTGCCGATTCTCGTCGCGGGCGCTTCGAATAGTCCGGGCGATTTCCGGCAGCATGTGCCGCGCCACCTTCGGCAGCGCCTTGAGCAGCCGTGCCTGTTCGGCCAGCTCCTCCGGCGTGCGATCGCCGAGCGACTCGACGAATGCCGTCACCTTGTCCTTCAGTTGACGACGATCGTAGACGCGCCACGCGAGAAAAACGGCCGATCCGACGATTGAAACCGTCAATACGCAGGCGCAGAGCGAGACGAGCAGATGCCCCCAGAAGCTGCCGCCGGACATCGAAGTTGATCGCGTGGGTTTCATGGTGTTTCGCATGCCGTGCCGATTGCCGGGAGACTAGAATCAAATAGACATATGTCTATTTTCTACTGGCGTCCTGAGATCATACCTCCTCAACATCGACGCCGAGACGCTTCATGATCCTCTCAAAGTCGTCGAGACTGAAGTACTCCAGGATCAGCTTCCCAGTGTGTCGCTTCCGCCCTTCCTTGATGTGAACCCGGGAACCAAGCTCCGCTCTCAGTCGTTCCTCCAGATCGACAACCGCCGGGCGCTTGGCGGGTGATCCGCCGAACGCATCCGGCTTCTTGGCCTTGGCGGCCTCAAACTCGATTCGCCGGACGGACCACCCTTCCTCGGCCGCTCGAATCGCCAATGATTTACGACTTGAAATATCGCCAATCCCGAGCAGGGCCTTGGCATGTCCGGTTGACAAGGCGCCCGCTGAGACAAGGTCCAGCAGATCATCTCCAAGTCCCAGCAGGCGAATATAATTGGTGACCGTGGCGCGATCCTCCCCCATCCGTTCAGCCACCTGATCATGGGTAAGGCCGTACTTGTCCGCGAGTTGTTTGTACCCGCGGGCGCGCTCAACCGGATTCAAATCTGCTCGCTGGATGTTCTCGATCAGGGCCAACTCGAGCAGCTGGTCATCGGCCACTGTTCGAATCACCGCCGGGATTTCCTTCAGGCCCGCGAGCCTGGACGCCCGTAGTCGCCGCTCACCCGCAACCAGCTCATACCCCCCCTCGGCCGGCCGAACCACAATGGGCTGCAGAGCCCCTCGGCTCCTCAGCGACTCCGCCAGTTCAGCCAGCCGCGCCTCATCAAAAACGCGCCTGGGCTGAAGCGGATTCGCGCGAACGCTCGCCACAGGAATCTGTGCCAGCCGAACACCCTGTGCCGCGACAGGTGGACGCGAAGCGTCCGGGATTACCGGCGATGCGGGACCGGGTGGCGACGATCGCAGCTCGGGCACTGGTGGTGCGACAGGCGGACTGATCGGCTGAGGCTGGGTGAGTTCTGTGGAGATGAGCGATGAAAGGCCCCGACCGAGTCGACGAGGTGATTTTGAAGTCTTGGCATCATCCATGACGATTGATCCTCCATCCGATTCCGCAGAACCCCGGGCAACGCAAACAACACCATGGAAAGCAGAAGGCCCAGCGGCCAGGCCGAACGCCACCTCCGCATCGGTGTTCCACGTGGAACCAGTCATCCTACGCGGCAGGGCGGGTCCCGGCAACCCTGTAGTGATTCTTGCGCAGGAGACCGTACAACCGCAGCCAGCCCTGTCGAACCCCCATAAGGAGGGGAACCAGCCCACCCCTGTTGGTTCCATGAGCCCTCAGCTGACGCCGCCATGTTCCACGTGGAACCACCGAAGCACTCACACCACAAGAAAAGCCGAGGCACAGGCGATTGTTCCACGTGGAACATGCCATCAACATCCCTGGATAGAATTAAGTTATATAACCGTAAATACCTTTAAAATATAATGTTATATCAATTTACTATCGGGCCAAATAAGAATCAACGGCTCCCCCAACTGATATACTAAACATGGATATATCACATCCATAATGGCCGCGTGCACCGCTTCAGTCGATATCAACCTTGGAAACTGTTTTCGCCGCGCCTGCAACCGGCCGGCGTCCGCGCGATACCATCACAGGGCAGCGACAAGCGTCCTGCCAGGAGCGAATCCGCGCACAGATCGAAGATTGTATGATCATGCTCGCCACTCATCGTCACACCATGATTCTCGGCATGGCTGCTGCACTGATACTCGGCCTTGCCGTCGGCTGCGCGGACGATCCTCACTCACAACGGCGAATCCAGCGGCGCAAGAATCACATCCAGGAAATCAGCCGGGACATCGAGAAGCACGAGCAGTCGGGGCCTGATCGCGTGAGATACCGAATGAACGAACTCGACAGCAAAACCCGTTCCGACGACGCCCGTTTCAAGGATCGAATGCGTCGACTCGGCGATTATGTATGGTGACACCCCGCCCGGCCGGCCTATAGTCATCACAAGGGAGTTCCATTCTTCATCGCCGGCCCTCCTTGAACGCGGTATCGCCTTAATTCAGAATCATCCCGGCCGTGCGAAGCTGAAATTGAACAACCACCGGCAAAGACTCTGAAGGGAAATCCTCAACCGAGCAGGAGGGCGGCATGATTCAATGCAGCGAATGTGAACACTTCGTGCGCGGCCCGGCCGGCCAGATCGCCCTCAAGTGCGATCCGTTCTCGACCATCAAGGAGCCGGAGTGCCTGGCGAAGTGGCAGTTCATCAAATCGAGCGAACTGACGCAGAAGATGGACCGGCTCGTTGCCGCGTACGAAGCGACACTCAGCATCTACCGCCGGATGCAGCCGCTCCAGGAGAAAATGTTCGAGCACATGGAGCGCGAGATCCGCGAGACCGAAGAGGGCGATGCCTGGAAATTCTCCGACGAGGACGATAACGACGAGGGCGACGACGAACCCGAATTCCACTGATGATTGCTTCCCGAGCAGGGGGGGTGACCCATGGTGCCATTACTGTGACATCGTGAACGGCTCGAAAACGAACCGCAGCCCATTTCCTGAAAGATTCATCCGGCCGTCCGGATGGAAGGGCGGTTCACTGTGGTGAGAATCTCGATTCAATGATGCTCAAAGGCCGCCATACCGCTCTCCACTGAA
>CALLKH010000679.1 GCA_938008425.1 uncultured Planctomycetaceae bacterium
TTTCAGGTGGTCGGCCGCCGCCTGGAACTGCTCGTCGGTGATCCGGTTGAAGTCCATGTGATCGACGGCGTGGGTTTCATGAGGCGGCAGCTGCGCCGGGTTGTTCGATTTGTCATTCATTGGATCATTCTTTCGATTCTTGGGCGGGCTCTTGAGTTTCGCGGGCATGGACGCGTCCTTTCGTTGCAGGGCTGTGACTTGCGATCCGGTCCTGAGGAATATCGCCTAAGCACGGCACGGGGTTAAGCGTGGTCCGGCGGCCGAAGAGGATTCGTCCGGATATGCGGCGATGCCGAGGCGATGGGTCCCATGTGAAGGCGATTATACCTCAATTACGGCGGTGTGTCCGAATCCGATGTTCGGTTATCATGCGGGTCCCCGGTTGGACCCTGATGCGAGGTGACTGACGATGGCCGCGTTTGAGATGCACCTGTTTGTCTGCACGAACGAGCGGAAGGAAGGCCACCCGCGCGGCTGCTGTGCCGCGAAGGGGTCGGAGGCGATTCGCGAGCGGCTCAAGTCGATGGTGGCAGAGCATGGCCTGAAGGGTCGCGTGCGGGTGAACGCGGCAGGGTGTCTGGATCAGTGCGAGCATGGCGTCACTGTGGTGGTGTATCCCGAAGGGGTCTGGTACGGCTTCGTGACGCCAGATGATGTGGACGAGGTGTTTCAGTCGCACGTTGTCGAAGGCCGCGTCGTGGAGCGATTACGACTCACGGCGGGATGTTTGAATACGAAGAGTTGCGAGCATCGTCGCTAAGGGGCGGCGGAATGATGGTCAATGAGACTGGTCGAGATCGCGGATCGAACTCGCCGGCGAGTCGGGACGACGCGTCTCGATTCGAGCGCCTCGGTCGCATGACGAGCGAGATGTTGGACGATTTGAGCCCGGCCGATGTTGATCGTCTGATGCAGCGGCAACTTGCGGCGGCGATGTCCCCCGCCCAGAAATTCGAAGCGCTGGGCGGCATGATGGGGTTCGTTATCTCCAGACTACAGATTCTACACGGGACGCCTCCGCATGACTGAGCCCTTCGAAGACTTATTGGTCGCTGTATGCGGGCCGCTCGACGATGCCGGTGTGACGTACGCGATCACCGGTTCCGTGGTCAGCAGCATTTTCGGCGAGCCCGTCACCAGCATCGACGTCGACATCTGTCTGCGAATGTCGCCGGATGCCGCCCGAAAACTGGCCCAGTCGCTGCCGTCTCGATTTTACAGAGATGAAGAGGCGATCGTCGATGCGGCCGTTCACGGTGGAATGGCGAACCTGATCGACACCAGGACACACCTGAAGGTGTACCTGAGCGTTCTGCCGCGCGAGGCGTATTACGATTCGGTGCTGGCCCGTCGCGTCAGGGTCGCCTATGGAGTCGGGGGCGCGGCGTTCTGGACCGTGTCACCCGAGGACATTGTACTGATGAAACTGATCTGGAGGCGGGAGTCCAAATCTCAAAAGCAATGGGATAACGCTTTGTCGGTCGTCCGTGCCCAGGGTCATCGATTCGACATCGAATATGCCCGCCGATGGGCGGATGAGCTGGGACTTGGCGAAGATCTCCATCGTCTCGTGGGGGAAGTCTGATCCGTTGAAAAAGAAGCGAAACAAGAAGACGCCTGGTCCCGGGTCAGCGAAGGATCGAACAGAGGATGTCTTGAGATGGCTCGTCGTCCGCGGGGCCGCGCATCACAATCTCAAGAATATCGACGTCGAAGTCCCGCTTGGGCGGTTCGTCTGTGTCACGGGCGTGTCAGGGTCCGGCAAGTCGTCGCTGGTCAATGACATTCTTCGCGAGCAGCTGGCGAAGGACCTGAACGGCGCTGAGACGGCCCAGCCGGGACGCCACGAGGGAATCAACGGGAAAGAGCATCTCGACAAGGTGATTGACATCGATCAGTCGCCGATCGGCCGGACGCCGCGCAGCAATCCGGCCACCTACATTAAGCTCTTCGACGAAATTCGCGATCTGTTCGCCAAGCTGCCCGACAGCAAGGTGCGCGGGTACGCGCCCGGCCGGTTCAGCTTCAATGTCGCGACGGGCGAAGCGGGCGGCGGGCGATGCGACGCCTGCGAGGGCAACGGCCAGAACCGCATCGAGATGGATTTTCTCGCCGACGTCTGGACGACGTGTCCCGTCTGCGACGGCCGTCGGTTCAATCACGAGACACTTCAGATTCACTACCGCGGCAAAAGCATTCACGACGTGCTCGAGATGGACGTTCAGCAGGCGCTGGCGCACTTCGAGTCCATTCCGAAGATTCGCGGGATGCTGGAAACGCTGCACGACGTCGGGCTCGACTATCTCAAACTCGGGCAGGCCAGCACGACGCTCTCGGGCGGCGAGGCCCAGCGCATCAAGCTGGCACGCGAGCTGGTGAAACGGGCAACGGGTCGAACGCTTTACATTCTCGACGAGCCGACAACGGGGCTTCACTTCGAGGACATCCGGCGGCTGCTGTCGGTGCTGCACGGCTTCGTCGAGGCGGGCAACTCGGTCGTCGTGATCGAACACAACCTGGATGTCGTGAAGACGGCCGACTGGATCATCGACCTGGGACCCGACGGCGGCGCGGGCGGCGGGCTCGTCGTGGCCACGGGGACGCCGGAGGACGTGGCGGGTTGCGCAGAGAGTTACACGGGGCAGGCGCTTCGCGAGTTGTTTGATGCGGCGAAGGGGCGGAATGGAAAGGGGCCGAGGGGCCGAGGGGTCAAGGGGCCAAGGGGGCAGAAATCTGCTCAATCGCCAGATCGCCAAATCGCGAGATCGCCAAATTCTTCAATGATTCACGACGCCATCGTGGTGGTCGGCGGGAAGGAACACAATCTCAAGGACGTGAACGTTTCCATTCCGCGCGGGGCGATGACGGTATGCAGCGGCGTCTCCGGCAGCGGCAAGACCAGCTTCGCGATGGACACGGTGTACGTCGAGGGGCAGCGGCGGTATGTCGAGTCGCTGTCATCCTACGCGCGGCAGTTCCTCGGGCAGTTTCAGAAGCCGAAGGTGGATCATGTTCACGGGCTCTCGCCGGCCATTGCCATCGAGCAGAAGGCTGCGAGCAACACGCCGCGCTCCACGGTCGGCACGGTGACGGAGATTTACGATTACATGCGCGTGCTCTGGGCGCGCGTGGGGCAGCCGTATTGCCCGAAGTGCGATGTGCCGATCGGAACGCAGTCGAGCGAGGAGATCGTCGATCGAATCTGCGCCCTGCCGGACGGGACCAAGGTCGTGCTGTGCGCGCCGGTCGAGCGGGCGGCCGGCGAGACCTGGGAGGCGTTCTTCGGGCGATGCGAGGGGCAGGGCTATCTGCGGGCCCGGATCGACGGCGAGGTGGTGGAACTCGGCAGCAAGCCGAAAATCGACGCGCGGCGAAGTCATGCGGTCGAACTGGTCATTGATCGCGCGGTGGTCCGCGCCGGCGGGCGGAAGCGGCTGGCCGACTCGATCGAACACGCGCTATCGATGGGCAAGGGGATCATGACGGCCGTCGTGCTCGAAAATTCCGAGAGCAAGGGCGGCGCGGCATCCGACGGGAGCGATGGCGCCGTCACCGCGGCGAAGGCGCGGAGGGCTGCGTCGAAGAAGCGCGGGCGGGGCGACGCGGGCTCGCCGGGCGTGATGCGTTTTTCGCAGCACTTCTCGTGCGACGAGTGTGGGACCAGTTACGACGAGATCACGCCGCATCATTTCAGCTTCAACTCTAGGATCGGCTGGTGCACCGGCTGCGAAGGACTGGGCGTTCAGCGCGGCACCAGTGCGGACGCGATCATCGTCGATCCCAATGCGTCGATGATCGACGGCGGAATCACGGGCTGGGAGGACGCGGGGCAGCGGCCGATGCTGCGCGGGATGATCGAGGCGCTGGCACACGCGATGGGGTTTGATCCAACGGCCGCGCTATCGACGATGTCGGAGGGCCAGCGGCGGCAACTGCTGTTCGGTTTGGGCGACCAGTGGATTGAGGTCGATTCGAAGTGCGGCGCGGCCGGTCTGCGGTTTCAGTGGAAGGGCTTCTTCCCCGCGATCGACGAGGCGACGCGCAATTCGTGGCAGTACCGGCAGC
>CALLKH010000680.1 GCA_938008425.1 uncultured Planctomycetaceae bacterium
CCCGGCATTCGCCGAAGCCGCCCGGAACCGCGCGTTCGCGCGTTGTTCTCATTCACAATTCCGCGCGGAGCATGCATGTTCCTGGCCTTTCTTTCCATCGGCTGCGCGCACTCAGCCGATCAAAGCCGCGTCGAGATTCGCCAGGTTCTCGATTCACAGGTTGAGGCGTGGTGTGCCGGCGACATCGATGGTTTCATGCAGGGCTACTGGAATTCCGACGAGCTTGAATTCAAATCGCCGGCCGGCACGACGAGGGGATGGCGCGCGACGCGCGAACGCTACCTGGTCAAGTACGACACCCGCGAGAAGATGGGCCGGCTCGAATTCGCCGACCTCCGGATCGATGTGAAGTCGCCGAACGAAGCGTTCGTGCGCGGCCGGTACATTCTCCATCGCGAAAGTGGCCCGACGGACACCGGCCGCTTCGATCTCATCTTCCGCCGCATCCATGAAGAATGGAAGATCGTGCGCGACGAAACGGTGGGGGAGTCGTAGCCGTACCCTTCGACCGCGCAGCGCGAGTCTCCCACTCGCGCCGCACGGCCGGAGATGACCGGCCCTGGGCCGGACCGGGGTCCACGATCAATTCAGGCCGCTTCTCCGAGTGCCGCGCCCTCGGCCTCGCATCGCCAGCAGCATGAGCGCGAGCAGGACCATGAGCGGCGTTGTCCCCGCCCCGCAGAGGCCGCAGGGACCGAGATTGCTCGGCCCCGGGGCCGGCGTGCACGCATCACCCACGCCATCCTGATCCGAGTCGGCCTGGTCCCGATTCGAAACGATCGGGCAGTTGTCGAGGCAATCGAGGACGCCGTCGCCGTCGGTATCGACGGTACTTCCATTGCAGTCGCAGTCGGCCGCTTCCGTCGAACGAGGATCAGCCGGGCAGCCGTCGATGCAGTCGGGCGTTCCGTCTCCGTCGCTGTCGGTTTCCGCGGTGCCGCAACCGCATTCACCCGCCGAAATCTTGTTGCGATCCTCCGGGCAGCCATCGATGCAGTCGGCCAGGCCGTCACCGTCCGCGTCCGAATCGACATTGCCGCAGCCGCAGGCGCCGGCCCGCGTTTTCTCGGGGTGATCAGGGCAGCCATCGACGCAGTCCGGCGTGTCATCGCCGTCGGAGTCCTCGTCCGCGATGTTGCAACCACAGGCGCCGGGCAGCGCCTTGAGAGGATCGTCCGGGCACTGGTCACACAGATCGATGGCGCCGTCGCCGTCCGAGTCGGTCATGCCGAATCCGATCGGCACCGATGTCGTCGCGGTGAACCGGCCGTCGGAGACGTGCAGGCTGACTGAACATGAAATACTCGACAGCGCGGCGACATCAATATTGAGCGTGGTGGATCTGGCGGCGGCGTTGCTGAATGACGCGAACGGACAGTTGGTCGACCAGGAATAGGTGAGAGCGTCATTGTCGGGATCCGAGGAACCATCGCCCGTGACACGAATGGAAACGATCGATCCGTTGCAGGTCGTCGGGGCGATGAGCCGCGCGTCGGCATGGGGCGCCTGATTGGTTCCGCTCCCCAGGACGTTGAAGGTCGCCGTCGACATCCGGCGTGCCGGTGTGGCCGGCTGCATCGGCTGCGCGGCGAATATGTCTTCGCCGGCGATCACGAATGCACCGGTCGTATCGGCTCTTACAACGAACGTGTACGCGCCGTCGCCCGCAAAGGCCCCGAAGAGCGCGTTGTATTCTCCGTCGCCGGCAATCACATCGCCAAAGAGCGGATCGCCGCCATCAAAAAGTTCGATCTCGACGGCCTCGCCGTTCGGCCGTTTGACCTTCGCGGTCACGCGTGCCCCGACGACCGCCGCGCCCTCGCTGACCACGGCTGAAATTTTCAGTTTTGAATCGGGATTCAGGACCAGATTGACGTCGTCATGAGCGGCGGTCTGAAGTCGTGTGGTGCGAACCTGATTCGAGTCCGCCGTGACCAGCAGGTTCACCGCTCCGCCTCCCGGCGCCGTTCTGACGAAGCGCATCCGCCATGTGCCGATTGCCGGGGCGTTGACTCTGAACATCTGTACGATTGAATCGCTCATGTACGTCACGTTCGGCGCCTGCGAGGTCGAATTCGAAATCTGCCCCGTCGGTGACGTCAGCGTGATGGCCAGGTCGGCGCCGGTAAACGTGAATAGAACACGATCGCTGAACGAATCCACATAGATGGTGCGTTCATGCGGCGTCGTGGCACCGATCGTCAACTCCTCGCGGTCCAGCAACTCGCCGCCTGTCGTTGTCGCCCGGATTTCCTCGAAGATCGTGGGCAGTTCGGTGGCGTCCGCCGCGAAGTACGATCGGCCGCCGGTTCCTTCGGCGATGGCCCTCAACCTCGGAAGATCCGCGTCGGTGCCGAGCCCGATCGTATGAACCACAGCGCCTCGACTGGCGATGTCGGGCACGACGTCGATCGGATCCTCCCCGGTGTTGTGTTGGCCATCGCTCAGCAGGATGATGACTTCCGAGCACCCCGGCGCGCCGCGCAAGGTGATCTGGCCGAGCGAGTTTCGCAGCCCGTCGCCAATGGCAGTCGATCCTCCCGCGGTGAGCGTGTCGATGGAGGCCTTGATTGCGTTCTTGTCGTTGTCCGTGATCAACTCGATCATCGAATGAACAACGGAGGACGTGCTACTGAACTGGACAACGCCGATTTCGTCGCCGTGCACAACGACGCCGCCTTGCGATGTTCGAGGCCGCGAGTTGGCGACAAAGCACTTGGCCGCCGTCTTGGCCAGATCAAGCTTGGATACCGAGGCCATGCTGCCCGAGGTGTCCAGGCACAGTTCGAAGCGGGAAACGTCCCCCAGGTTGACGTACTGAACCGGAACGTGTCCCGGCGGGATGGTAGGCGAAATGGGATTCGGAACCGAGAGGAGGCCCAGCTTGTCCGCCACCATGTTCCAGCAATCCGTGTGATTCACGCACTCCTGATCGTTGGACAGTCTGACATTGACGACGCCGGGGCGCGTCGGAATCAGAACCTGTGCGCTTCTCGCCCCGACGTGGTTCTGGGCATTGCAGAATTCCGTTCGCCCGAACAGGCATTCGCATCGCGCTCCCGCCGCCATGATGCAGCCCGGCGCCGGGGTGTTTGAGCAGTTGAGCGAGCAGTCGCCATCATGTGAGGTGCAATAGAATGCAGCACCGCCTCCATTGAGAACCGTTACCTCGCTGTTGCACCACTCATGGATTCGGCATCCCGGCGGCATCAGTGGAATGAAGACGCCGTTGACATTCTCCTCGACGCAGCCGCCGTATTCGTCCCCGAGATTGAAGACGTAGTGTCCGATTTCGTGCACCAGTGCAATCTGCCCACGCACTGGCGAGACGACGCTCTTGTGAGCGTTGGTCATCAGCATGTGCCAGCCCGGCCGGCCCAGACCGTCGCGATGGGCGCTGGCCCCGCCGGTTCCGCTCTCGATCCAGAGGTCGGCGCGATCCTTGGCGGAGGTGCATCCGAGGTGGAAATAGACCTTTCCGAGCTGAAGATGTCCCTCGGTCGAATTGTAGAGAAGCTGGCTTGAGGTCTCGAAGAGCGGCTTCCATTGATCGATGTCGGTCTCGGGGTACAGGAACAGAACATGCAGATCGAGTTTGCCGTTCTGAATGCTTCCCACCCCGGCGTTCACACTTTCCGGGATCGCCCCAAGAGCAATGACGGCGACGATGACGCAACCGATCCAGCTTCCGGCCCGGCGGGCGACTTCAGTATTTCGATGACGTTGATGTGCGATGATCATGATGAGACTTCCCTTTCAATTTGCCCGAGTTTCTTCTCGCGATGCGTCGGCTTTCCGAAGATCGCTCCTTACCGCTCTACGTCGGTGACGCAAGCACGGCACGATCGTCGCGCGCAGTCGTCGGCGATGTGGAGCGGCGGGGAGTCTCTCGATCGAGGGCGAACGGCCGGGTCGTCGCGAACGACGCGATCCGGAGGATCGCGCCGACGGTGACACCGGCTCAACATGATCAAAACGACCGATGCAGGTCGTCAGCGGCAGGGATTGCGGAAGTCGGCAGGCTCTAATGAATGGTAAATGAAAGATTGGCCGCTGTATGCGCAGGTCATGTTCGTCGTCCCGTTCGATTTACTCCCGTCGGCCAGATCATCGCTCACGATCGGCTTTGCGTGGCGAACCGGCTTGCCGGCACGGCGTTGGCTGGGGCCCCGAAGGAGTTGTGTGGATGATCCCGAGCGTGGGGTTCGGAAGGAATGAATACCAAGAGACGGACTTTGCCCGCACTTGCGATGTCGACCCGCGAACCACCGCGTCGGCTGAGAGTTTCCGGCAGGGCCCCGCACACCCGGTCGTCAGAGGAACGTCCCACTGATCAGCGGCAAAGTGCGCAATTCCGGTGAACTCCAGCCCCCTCAACTCCGGCTGAATCTTATCCGTCCACCAAGTGGGAAATCAACGGAATTACTGGCCGCCGGCCTTGGTCGGGATGTTGAGCTGAACAAGCCCGCCGCGACCGCCGGGAAGCGGCGTACCGGGCAGGGCGTGATCCGCCGTCGAGCCTTCGACATTTCGCATCGGAATTGGGCTGGCGGGAATGCCTGCCTTCCGAACGATCGGGCCCCTGCGCAGCCGCATCATCCAGCCGAACGTTCGACGAAGGTTCTGAAGCCCGCCGTACATGCCGACGATCTGCATCATCGAGTCGGCCAGGTAGAGTTTGCTTCGCGGCTTCACCAATGCCCACAGGAATCGCAGCGGGTTATAGAAGTACAGGTAAGCCATCAGGATATTGAACTGCTTCTTCCACGGCTTGGGATGCTCCGATGCGACGACGTAATTCGCGTCGAGCATGTGCTGTTCGACCTTCCTGCCGGCGACGCTGTCATAGACCAGCCCCGAAGTGAAGGCGCTTTCGTAAAGCTTCGACCCCGTCGCGGGCGTCATCATCAGCACCTGGAGGCTGATCGCACCCGCACGGCGGAGCAGGCGGGCCTGGTTGAGCAGGCCGTAGTGTCCCTTCGTGCTGAAGAGCGGCTGGGTGTCGTGGTGCATCATCATCGGCATGGGATTGATGCCGCGATCGCGAAGCAGGTGGAACGCCTCGGTGGTCTTGTCGACGCTTTGTCCCTTGTTGATGAAGTTCGCCGTCATGTCTTCGACACCGAGCCACAGCGCGCGAACGCCGGCGTAGCGAACCACCGGAAGATACTCGCGAAGAAGCAGTGTGTCGTGAACCGTGACCTCGGTGCCCCAGCGAACCACCTTGCGAAGCGGCTTGCCGTTGATTTCGGCCCGCGCGAGGCGCTCGACGATTTCGAGGGTGCGTTCCTTGGTGTTGAAGAAATTGTCGTCCGCGCCGAAGTAGTAGCGCAGGCCGTATTCCTTGTTCAACTGGGTGAACTCATCGAGGATGCGCTCGCCGCTCTTCACGCGATGTTGCCGCTGGTTGTAGGCCGGAATCGGGCAGTAGGGGCAGGCGAACTTGCAGCCGAAGGTCAGCGCGAGCGATGAGACGGGGCTGTACTTGCGGACCTTGTCGTTCGGCAGAGCATACTGGCCGAGCGTCGGCTTGCTGCTGGGCGGTTCAAGCAGGCGGTAGCCGAGAACCGGATGGGGCAGCTCGTCAAGATTGCCGACGAGCTGCTGGACGCCGGTGTCGATCAGCTCTTCCGCAGCGCCGTTGGCGCCGGTTCGTGCATAGACCAATCCCGGAATCTGATCCAGAAGGCCGCTGTTGCGTGCGCGAATGAACGCCTCGCGCAACGAGTCGCCTTCGCCGCGAATCGAGAGCAGGACTTCAAGCAGGCTGAGAAGAACATATTCCTCGCCCGTCACCGCCACGTCGGCGCCGGCCGGGTCCTTCGGGTCGCCACTGAAGACATCCCACGGCTCGTAAACGGTTTTGGCGCCGCCCGCGATGATGAGCGGCCGGTTCGGTGCGTCGATCCGGCAGGCATCCCGGATCAACTCTTTGCACGCCGCGGTGTGGATCTGCATGCTGGAAACCATGAACAGATCGGGGATTCGCCCGTCGAGGCGCATCTGCGACGGCTTGAAATTCTTGTTCCACTGCTGGAGCACGATGCGTGATTTTGAGAACCCGGCATCGAGCATGGCCGACCCGATGGCGCGCACGCCGGCCGGGGCCATTTTCAGGTCGGCGAAGATGAAGGGCAGCATGCGCGTTCGATGGTCGAAGGCGCAGGCGATGACGCTGGTGATATCGTGCCGTCGCGCCAGCTTGCGGAGTCGATCCCGCAGATTGACCAATGCGCCGGGTTTCAGAAGCTCATCGCCGCGTTGTCGCCTGGGTAGTTCCATAGACGGAAAGGACCTTTCATGGGCGTTCCCGCTTCGAGGCCGGACGCCGCATCAACAGGTAACCTGATGCCACGCCTCAACTTGAGGTGCGTGGATTTTCATCACCGTTCGAAAGTTCGAGCGGCCGATCAGGACGCCTGTGGGGCGAAATTGTATCCGAACGGATCAGGACGTCGAGTCTAAAGCTGAGATTTCGTTCGTAACCTCTTGCAGATTCGGAAGATCGGAGAATCCAATCCCGGGGTTGAGGCGGAGCGCGCGCTCCGCGACCCGGGGCGCTACGAAGTCCAACGACTGGCAGTTCACCAGGACGCCAATCAGCGTCGTCGTCGTCGTTTCACAGCGATCAACCAGCACAGCGTGACGCCGATCATGAGCGGGCAACCCATGCCACAGACCGGCGCGTGAAAGAGCAGGGTGATGAGAATGCTCAATTGCTGTTCCGGCACGCACGGAGCAGGCTGCGGGCCTGGTGGTTCCTGCTGGCATGCGCCGGACTCGATGGTCAGCATGATCGTGCAGGTCGCGACGTTGCCGCCGGCGTCCGTCACGTTCACCGTGATTTCGTTGTCGCCCACCTCCAGGCCGGACAGATCGGCCGGGTCCGTGGTGATGGTCAGATCGCCGGTGGGCGTGCAGTTGTCGCTCACCGTAACTTCGACCGAAATGTTCGGCGGCGTGTACACGCAATCCTCGTTCAGCGAAACGGTCAGAGTTTGCGGGCAGTTGACGATCACCGGCGCTTCGCTGTCTGACGGCGTATAGACGCACTCGCCATCGACGCACTCGTCGAACGTGCAGTCGTCGCCGTCGTCGCAGACGATCGGCGTGTTCACGCAAACGCCGCCGACGCATTCATCGATCGTGCAAGGGTCGCCGTCGTCACAGTCTCGCGGTGTGTAGACACATTCGCCGTCGACGCAGGTGTCGTCGGTGCACGGGTCTTCGTCGTCGCAGATGACCGGCTGCGTGGTGCAGACGCCGTCGACGCAGGCTTCGATGGTGCAGGGGTCGCCGTCGTCGGTGCATTCGATCGGCACGTACATGCAGGTCGGTTCCTGTCCCTTGCCGACCGTCGGCCCCTGTCCGTATCCGTCCAGGCAGATGTCGGTCGTGCAGGGATCGCCGTCGTCACAGAGCGGTGTGTAAACGCACTCGCCGTCGATGCACTCGCCGATCTCGCATCGATCCTCGCTGAAGCAGTAGATTGGATAGTGTTCGCACTGCCCTTCATAGCAGTAATCTTCGGTGCATGGATCGCCGTCGTCGCAATCGATCGGGATGTGCTCGCAGAAGTCGGCGGACGTATTGTCGGTGCCTGTCGGCTGTGAGGTGCAGATGTCGATGGTGCACGGGTCGCCGTCATCGCAGTCGATGGGAATATTCTCGCAGAACGACTCGCCGCGACTGGCATCGAAGCTGCAGAAGTCGATCGTACAGGGATCGCCGTCGTCGCAGTTGATGGGCGTGTAGACGCATTCGCCGTCAACGCACACGTCGGTCGTGCAGGGGTCTTCGTCGTTGCAGTGCACCGGGATGTGTTCGCAGACGAAGCCCGTGGTTCCGGAGTTCTCATCGCCGACGGGCTGCGTCGTGCAGATATCAATCGTACACGGATCACCGTCGTCGCAATCGCGCGGCTCGTGGAAGCAGACGCCGTCGATGCAGGAATCGATCGTGCATTCGTTTCCGTCGTCACAGTTCATCGGAATGTGTTCGCAGAAGTCCGCCGAGGTGCCGGGGCCGTTTCCGCCCGGCTGCGGGTTGCAGATGTCGATGGTGCACGGATCGCCGTCATCGCAATCGAGTGGCGTGTAGACACACTGAACGCCGTTGCCGAACCCCGGGGCTTCCTCGCAGGAATCAATCGTGCAGGGATTGCCGTCGTCGCAGTGCGGGAAATGGAAGCACTCGCCGTCGATGCACACGTCGTCGGTGCAGGGGTCCTCATCGTCGCAAATCATCGGGAAGTGTTCGCAGAATGCGCCGCCGCCTTCTGAATCAGGGTTGCAAACATCAATCGTGCAGGGGTCGCCGTCGTCGCAGTCCATCGGAATGTGAACGCACATGCCGAGGCCTTCATCGAAGAAATCCTCGGTGCAGGGATCCCCGTCATCGCACTGCTCACCGGCGCTGGACATGCCGACCATCGATCCGAGTGAAACAAGGAAGAGCGACAGGGCGAGCACCCGCGCGAACAGGCCGCGATGCAAAGTGTCAGATGAGTTGGAATACATGACCGGGCTCCTTCTCTGGGGCGGAGTTCGAGGGCTCAGCTGCGCTCGATTCGTGCGCCGACTCAGATCCTCTCTTTTCAGTCGCGACGGCCATGGGCGCGAATTCTTGAAATGAAGGTTTGCCGAACGCGACGAGATATAGGTTCTTTTGTATCCGGAATGCGATGTTCAGGTCAACGCATTGAATGCGAATCCGCCCTGTCTGATGGGGCGGCCCGATTCAAAGTTGCGTTTTTTCGGACGAACGGATGGAAGCGCATGTACGGCGAGCGGCGAATTCCTGATCGGGCGCCGTGCGTTCGGCTTTCGGAGCTGTGCGCTATTTTCCGCCGAGCTTCGCGCGGATGATGTCGGCACGGGCGCTGCTCCGCTGCTCGCCGGTCAACCGCTCGCCGTGCAGCTTCTGCAGGTGAGCCGGCTGGGTCACGATGAAGAGCTCATTGATGGACTGAATGCTCAGGTCCTTGATTCGCCCGAGATGGACGCCCATGCGAAGATGCGAAAGGTGCAGCATCGTTTCTTCGCTGCTGATCGTCCGGGCGTTCTTGAGAATTCCGTACGATCGCCACACGCGATCATCCAGCGCCAGCGGCTTTTCCTTGACGAGGCACTGCCGGGCGAGGTTTTCGTAATCGATGATCCGCGGGATGACGAGCTGCTTGAATTCGTTGACGATTTCCTGCTCGGTCCGGCCCAGCGTGACCTGGTTGCTGATCTGAAAGAGATCGCCCGTGGCCTCGGTCCCTTCACCGAAGAGTCCGCGCACCGCGAGGTGCATGTCCTTGGCAGCGCGGAAGACGCGTTCGATTTCCCCGGTGAGCTTCAACGCGGGCAGGTGAAGCATGACCGACACGCGAATGCCGGTGCCGACGTTCGTTGGGCACGCGGTCAGATAGCCGTAGCGCGGGTGAAACGCGTAGTCGATGCCCGACTCGATTCGATCGTCTATCCCGTTGATCTGCTTCCAGATGTCGTCGAGCTGAAGCCCGCCGCGCAGCGCCTGGATGCGAAGGTGGTCCTCTTCGTTCACCATGACCGAGACGGTTTCGTCCTTGGAAATGGAAACGCCGCGCGAACCCTTCGATTCAACCAGTTGCCGGCTGATCAGGTGCCGCTCCACCAGCAGTTGCCGATCGAGTTCATCGACCTGGTCGAGGTCGTAGTATTCCCATTCGCCGCCGGTCGCCTTGCGATCCAGGTGCACCCGGATCTTCTCGGCGATTTCGCGCCGCTGTTCGTCCGACGCCTTGGTGAGGAACGGGTAGTCGGCCACGTTGCGGGCAAGCCGGATGCGCGAGCTGACCACGATCTCCGACATCGGCCCTGGCTTGCCGAGCCACTGCCCCGGGTTTTTCGCAAGGGAATCTAGCATCATTGTTCGTCATACGCGCGGAGTTGATCGCGAATCCGCGCGGCCTCTTCATATTTCTCGTCGTCCACCGCCTGGATCAACTCGCGGCGGAGTCGAATCAGATCGCCTTCCGAGCTGAGCGGCTGCTTGTCGCGCCGCGGCTGCTTGCCGACGTGGTGAGACGCGCCCTGATGGGCCCGTTCGACCAGCGCGATGAGGGCCTTCTCGAAGGCGTCGTAATCACAAGGACAGCCGAGCAGCCCGTTGTTTCGAAACTCGACGAACGTCAACTTGCATTTCGGGCACCGCAAATCGGCAATCTGCTGGGCCGTGACCTTGCCGCCGCTGATGAAGGTGGTGAGCATCTGGCTCAGATTGACCGACGCCGGGGCGGAGGACATGACGCCCTCCTTTTGGGCGCAGGTCTCGCACAGGTGGCGCTCCTTTTTTTCACCGTGGGGGGTGATGTCGGTCATGTGAACCGTGGCGGGCTGCTTTTTACAGGCGTTACAGGGCAGGTGCATCC